>VGJL01000064.1 GCA_016867495.1 Candidatus Eisenbacteria bacterium
GATGGGGATCGGGACGGCGGTCGGCGGCTGGCGGATCATCCACACGCTCGGGACGCGGGTGACGAGGCTGGAGCCCGTCCAGGGATTCGCTGCCGAGACCGGGGCCGCCTCCGTGATCGAGTTCGCCTCCAGGGTGGGGATACCGCTCTCGACCACGCACACGATCTCAACGGCGATCATGGGAGTCGGGTCCGCGCGGCGGCTCTCCGCGGTTCGCTGGGGAGTGGCCGGGGAGATCGCCACCGCGTGGGTCCTGACCTTCCCGATCTGCGGCGTGCTGGGTTTCCTGTCCGCGAAGCTCTTTCAACTGGTGGGTCTCCGCTGAGGGGGATAATGGGATGCGACTGAGCCTGATACCAGAGAATCGCCAATTCTACGACTTCATAGAGAACGCTGCATCCAACATGCTCGAGTCGGCTCGAGCGCTCCGAGGGCTGCTCGAGGACAACAGCTCGCTCGAGGGGAAGCTCGAGCGCCTGCACGAACTGGAGCACAAGGGGGACGAGATCACCCATACGACGCTCGACACGCTGAACCGCACCTTCGTCACCCCGTTCGACCGCGAGGATATCGCCTTCCTCATCCGTCGCATCGACGATGTGGTCGATTTCGCCTGGGCCGCGGCCGTGCGCCTGCAGGCATACTCGATCCGGGAGGTGACGCCTACGGCGATGGAGTTCGGCCGGCTCATCTTCCAGCAGGCCGAGATCCTCGCGCGCGCGCTATGCATGCTCAGGTCCCGGGGGAAGATGAAGGAGATCCTCGAGATCTCGAGGGAGATCCACGATCTGGAGAACAAGGCCGACGAGGTCTTGCGGGGAGCGCTGGCGAAGCGGTACGACTCAGGCCCCCACACCATCGAGTCGCTCATTCTGGGACTCAAGTGGAGCGAGATCTACACGATCCTGGAGAAGGCGACCGACCGCGCCGAGGACATCGCCGACACGTTGCAGGCGATGGTTCTCAAGTACGGCTAGGCGGGTCTCGTAGCGGCAGCTTCCCGGCGTTGACGAAGCGTCGCCCCGCGCCTATACTCCGTGCTTTGGCTTGGCTTGGGCTGCCCGTGAAGACCCGCCCGGGGTGGCGGTAGGGAGGTTACGCAGATGTACGGGAAGATCAAGGAAGACCTCAAGAGGAACATCGCCGAGATCCGGGACGCGGGCCTCTTCAAGAAGGAGAGGATCATCACGACGCCTCAAGGGCCGCAGATCAAGGTGGCCACGGGCGAATCGGTCCTGAACTTCTGCGCCAACAACTACCTCGGCCTCTCTTCCCATCCCAAGTTGATCGAGGCCGCCCATCAGGCGCTCGACCGGTGGGGATACGGGATGTCGTCGGTGCGCTTCATCTGCGGCACGCAGGAGCTCCACAAGACGCTCGAGCGCAAGCTCTCGGACTTTCTCGGCACGGAGGACACGATCCTCTACGCCGCCTGCTTCGATGCCAACGGAGGAGTGTTCGAGCCCCTCCTCGATCAGGACTGCGCGATCATCACAGCCGCGCTGAATCACGCCTCTGTCATCGACGGCATCCGTCTCTGCAAGGCCCGGCGCCTCATCTACAGCCACTTGGACATGGCCGACCTCGAGGCGAAGCTCAAGGAGACGCAAGACGCGAAGTACCGCATGGTCGCGACCGACGGAGTCTTCTCCATGGACGGAGACATCGCCCCCCTCAAGGAGATCGCGGCTCTCACCCAGAAGTACGACGCCCTCCTCATGGTCGACGATTCCCACGCGACCGGGTTCATCGGAAGCAAGGGACGAGGCACTCACGAGTACCACGGGGTGATGGACAAGGTCGATCTGATCACGACCACCTTCGGCAAGGCGCTGGGCGGAGCGTCGGGCGGCTGCACTTCGGGCCGGGCCGAGCTGATCGAGTGGCTGCGCCAGAAGTCGCGTCCCTATCTCTTCTCGAACACTCTCGCCCCCACCGTCGCGGCGGGCACGGTGGCGGTGATGGATCTCCTCTCCGCCACGACCGAGCTGCGCGACAAGCTCGAGCGCAACCAGAAGATGTTCCGCAGGATGATGACCGAGGCGGGATTCGACATCCGCCCCGGCGACCATCCGATCGTGCCGATCATGTTCGGCAAGTTCGAAGACGACGCCCGGCTGGCGGGCGAGTTCGCCGATCGCCTCCTCAAGGAAGGGATCTACGTGATCGGCTTCTCCCATCCAGTCGTGCCCCGCGGACAGGCCCGCATCCGGGTCCAGCTCTCCGCCGCGCATGAAGAGGAGCAGATCAAGAAGGCAGTCGCGGCGTTCACGAAGATCGGCAAGGAGCTGAAGGTCATCGCCTAGGCGACCGGGTCGCGGCGATCGGGCAGGGGACAAAGGAGGGAGCGATGGCGGGGAAGAAGATTGCCAGGATCTTGGTCACGGGGTCGGTCGGCCAGATCGGCTCGGAACTGACCCTCGCGCTGCGGGAGCGCTACGGAGCGGAGAGTGTTGTGGCCTGCGGGCGGAAGACGCAGCCATCCAAGGCCCTTCTTGAATCGGGCCCCTTCGAATGGGCCGATGTGACCGACCCGGCGCGGATGAAGGAAGTCATCGGCAAGTACAAGATCGACACGATCATCAACATGGCGGCGATCCTCTCGGCCGTGGGAGAGAAGAACCCACAGCTATGCTGGGAGATCAACGTCACTGGACTGATCAACACGCTCGAGCTCGCCCGCGAGCTGGAGCTCACACAGGTTCTCTGTCCCAGCTCGATGGCGGTCTTTGGCGCGGGGTGCCCCAGCGTGAACACGCCGAACGACACGGTGCTCAAGCCGGCCACCATGTACGGGGTCACCAAGGTCACGGGCGAGCTGCTGTGCGACTACTACGTCAAGCGCTTCGGCGTCGACGCGAGGGGGCTGAGGTATCCGGGCATCATCTCGGCCGAGACCCTTCCGGGCGGCGGCACGACCGACTACGCCGTGGAGATCTACTACAAGGCGATCGAGGAGAAGAAGTACACATGCTTCCTGCGCGAGGATACGCGGCTGCCGATGATGTACATGCCCGACTGCATCAAGGCGACGATGGATCTCATGGAGGCGGACTTCGGATCGCTCAAGCACCATGGCGACTTCAACGTCACGGCGATGAGCTTCTCCGCGGGGGAGCTGGCTGCGTCGATCCGCAGGCACATCCCCGACTTCCAGGTCGCCTATGCGCCGGACTTCCGCCAGCAGATCGCCGACTCCTGGCCGCAGTCCCTCGATGACTCCGCCGCGAGGGAGGAGTGGGGCTGGAAGCCGAGCTTCGATCTCGAGGCAATGACGACCGACATGCTTTCGAAGCTCCGCAAGAGGCACGCCGAGGGGAAGCTCTATAACTAGCGGCTCTCGGATGCGCCTGATCGGACCCGACAAGAGAGCGGGCGCGCCGCGCGTGCGCCGGGGGAATGCCCGCTTCGCCCGCCAAGTCGGAAATCTTAAGGGAATAGTGGACGCGCGTCAGACAAGCCCTTAGACTCCCGCCCGACATGCCCGAAACCAGACATCCTGCATTGTCGCCGGCGCTGGCCTGCGCCGTGGCAATCGCCTTCATCTGCTGTCTTTCAGGCGCCGCGGCTGCAGCGAATGATGCCGCGCACGTCGTCCTGTATATGGAGGTCCCCACTGATTCCGTCGAGATCGGCGGATATTTCACGACGCGTCTCTTGTTGTCAGCCGGCGGCGGCTCTCCCCGGAAGCTCGAGCTTCGCCTGGATTACGATCGGGCGGTTCTGCGATTCGAGGGAGCGTCAATCGATCCCAGGATGCAGCTATGCCCGGATTGCCAGGCGGACGCTCGGGACACCGCGCAAGGCACCCTGTACATACGCGGGGTCGTGACGGGGAGTCCCGAGACGTGGAACGGGCCGCCCGTTCTGTTGGAGATGCGCTGGCTCTCGCTGGGTGCTCTGAGCGGACCCAGGCGCGCAGGCCGGGGGCTCGCCCTGATGGCGATGGAGATCAGTTCGAGCGACGGGAGACCTGTGGAGGTCTTCGCTCTCAGCAGGAGTGTTCCTCTCAAGAAGCGTGGAACTCCTGAAGCCGAGGAGACCGACCCGATGATTCCCATCGTGACGGGCGGCCCCAATCCGTTCAGCGCCACCACCAGCCTCTCCTATGAGCTGCGGCAGCCTGCCGAGGTGACGCTCGAGATCTTCGATCTGGGGGGTCGACTGATGCGACGCCTCATGAGCCCTCCGGCAGTCTCGGGTCCCCAGCGTCTCACCTGGGACGGGAGGGATGATGAAGGCAATGCCGTTGCCGCCGGCGTCTACGGCTACCGGCTGGGGATAGGCAGCCGATTCTACTCCTCTAAACTGACAGTTCTGAGATGAGACGCCTGCATGCTCGCTGCAGGCGCCTCCAAGATAGGCGTCGCTCGGGGGCGGCAATCCCATGAGGGCCCTGCCGCTCGGGATGGACGCCTAGTTTCGCTTCCTTCGCAGCCCCGCCGCGGCCAGCAGCCCCGTTCCGAGAAGGAGGAGAGTGGCCGGTTCGGGGATCGGCTCCACCAGCGCCGCAGGAACCAACACATGATACTTGGTGGATCCGTCGCCGATCGGATCGAGAGGATCGGCGGCCGTGAAACCGGAGTTCCAGGTGGCGTCCACCGTGGGGAAGCCATCGCCCTTCGCATAGAAGTCTCCCCAGGCGGGCATCCAGCGGCTGTCGAACTCGATGGTCGTCACGATCCCTCGAATGCCGCGGTTGAAGAGAATTCCGTGGATGTCGCCCGGCATCCCGTCATTGCCTTCGCCAGGCCCGTGAGTGCCGATGTCGCCGGGCATGAGGAGATAGGGGACGAGGCTGCCTCCGGCATCGTTGACTCGGACGTTTGCGATGTCCCCGGAGGATAGGTCGAGAGATGTCTCGAGGATCAGCCGCTCGGTCTTTCCGGGAGGATGGCTGAGCTCGTATCTATAGGTCCACCACCCAGGCGTGCTCGTCTCGGTCACCCTCCAGCTCAGGGTCGACGCTTGCCCGATTGTCGTCGCCCAGTGCCCCAGGGCGTCAAGGCCCGTGGGATAGGACAAGGATCCGTAGTAGAAGACAGCCTGGCTTGGCATCGGGACAAGCACAAGCCCGACCAGCACAACCATCCAACCAGCTTTCATGTAACGAGATAACATGGCGCACCTCTCGGTCAGCCACTCTTTCTTTGCTGCCCAGGCGGTCCGGCGGGCTGAACCGGCCGTGAAGGGTTTCTGCTTCCTGCGAGTATTATACCCGATGGCGCTGCCGGGTTTCAACCGAACAATTGTCCATGCGATCGACTGTCGATCGCCGATGTCGATTAGAGTCGCTGGATCGCCCGTCGGCCTGTCCAAGGGCCGGGACGTCAGACCGGGACGTCAGATCTGGACAGCCGGAATCGGGACTGCGACCATCCGGCGATGCTCAGCAGGCTCAAGCACGCGAAGCTCGACCGCAACGAGATCGCCGGCTCGCTCGGCGACATGGGGACTTTCCTGCCGCTTCTCGTCGCACTGTCCATCCAGAACGGGATGGACTTCGGCGCGTCGCTCTTCTTCGCCGGGCTCTTCAACATCGTGACAGGCCTCGCGTTTTCCATCCCGATGGCCGTCCAGCCGATGAAGGCGATCGCCGCGATCGCGCTCACCAAGGGTCTCACGGTCCCCGAGATTCTGGCGGCGGGAATCACGGTCAGCGCGGTCATCCTGGCGCTGGGGGTCACTGGCCTGATCGGATGGGTGAGCAGGATCGTGCCGAAGAGCGTTGTGCGCGGACTTCAGCTCGCGCTGGGCCTCTCGCTCCTCATGAAGGGACTCCAGATGGTGGCGGGCACGCGCATCGCGATCGGCCCCGACAGTTATCTCACAGGCGCGCTCTCGGCCCTCATGGTCATGGCGCTCTTCCTCTCGCGCAGGGTGCCGGTGGCCCTCGTCCTCTTCGTCGCCGGTCTGATCCTGGCGGTCGGGAAGGAGCCGGGTGTCCTCGCGTCCCTCCGGATCGTCCCCTGGGTTCCGCGCTGGACGCCCCCAGAGTGGGGTGACTTCGCCTCGGCCTTCTCGAAAGCGGCCCTGCCCCAGATCCCGCTGACAGCGCTCAATTCCGTGGTCGCCGTCTGCGCCCTCTCCTCGGATCTCTTCCCGGAACGGCCGGCGCCCCCGCGGAAGGTGGCGGTCTCGGTCGGCTGCATGAACTTGGTCGCGGCCTGGTTCGGGGGGATGCCGATGTGCCACGGGGCCGGGGGTCTTGCAGGGCAGTATCGTTTCGGAGCGCGGACGAACGGCTCCATCCTCTTTCTCGGCGCGGCGAAGATCGCCGTCGCACTTCTCTTCGGCGCCTCCCTGCTCGCCCTTTGCCGCTCGTTCCCGGCAAGCATCCTCGGCGTGATGCTCGCCGTCAGCGGCACCGAGCTGGCCCTGGTGACGCGAGATCAGACAGAGCGGGCATCCGCGCTGACGATGTTCCTCACCGCGGGCGCATGCCTGTCCCTGGACAACGTGGGGATCGGGTTCCTCATCGGCCTCGCGCTGGCGCTCTGTCTCGCGTTGGGGAGGCGCCTCACGACCGGGACGAGCTGATGCGCGAGGCGAGCGTCTCGGGAGCGCGCGAACCGCTCTGATGCCCGGCGCGGGCGCTCCGGATGGTCTAGGAGTGCAGGTCGATCGGCGCGCGCGGGACGGCGTCCTTGACCTGGGAGGCCATCTTCTCTTCGAAGACCTTCTGGTTGGGGCTCATCCTGAAGACCGAGAAGCCTGCCTTGACCTTCCGCTTCAGCTCCCCCGGCGAGCGGACGCGCAGGAGATTGCGAAGAACATACCCGGGCCTCAGGTAGAAGCCCTTGTAGCACTCGACGAGCATCTCGCGAAGCTCCTGCCTGGTGAAGTTCTCCTCCCAGACGGGCAGCTCGTATCCCGGCTTCGGATCCTCGGCGAACTTGCGCCAGACGTCCTCCTTGATGATCCCCTGCTCGAGCCCCTTGAAGTAGATCTCCGTTCCGGGATAGGGGCAGAAGATCGTGAAGTGGACGTAGTTGGGATTGAGCTCGCGCGCGAGGCGGATCGAATCCTCGATATCGCTTCGCGTCTCGGTCTGCTGCCCGATGATGAAGTAGGCGAGCGTCTCCATCCCCGCCTCCCTCGTCCAGCGGAAGGCGTTCTTGATCCGCTCCACCGTGCTGTTCTTCTTGATGACCTTGAGCATCCGGTCGTTGCCGCTCTCCACGCCGTAGTGGATGCGGTCGCAGCCGGCCGAGGCCATCGCGCGCAGGAGATCGGCGTCGATCGTGTTCACGTGGGCGCGGACGTCCCAGCGGAACTTGAGCTTGCGCCTTCCTATCTCCTCGCAAAGCTGATAGACGCGGTCCTTGCGGACGGTGAAGGTGTCGTCATAGATGAACGCCTCGCCGATGCCGAGGCGCAGGCACTCCTCGATCTCGTCGGCGACATGCCGCGCCGATCGCCAGCGGAACCCCGAGATGACGGGGGAGTAGGGACGATCGCAGAAGGTGCACCGGTACGGGCATCCGCGACTCGTGAACATGGTCGTGATGACGTCGCTCCTGCCGAGAAGCGACGTGTAGAGATTCACGTCGAGCTTGTGGCGCGCCGGGAAACCCAGGATGTCGAGGTCGGTGGTGCTGGGCGCGATTCCGTTGTTGACGATCTTGCCTGAGACGGGATCGATGTAGACGAGCCCCTTGACTTCGGGCCAGAGCTCGGGCGCGCCGATCTTGCCCAGGAACTCGGCGAACGCGATCTCGCCCTCGCCCTGGATCAGGAAGTCGACCTCGGGGCGCCGGATGGTCTCGTCCGGGTAGAGATGAACGTGGGGTCCCCCCAGCACGATCCTGGCCGCCGGCGCCACCTCGCGCACGATCTGGCAGGTGAGGATGACATCGATCAGGGTGAAGGTCATCGCCGTGATTCCCACGACGTCGAAGGCGTGTCTCGAGATCTCCTGCGCGAGCTCGGGATAGGTCCAGCCGTGGGGCTGCGCGTCCAGGACTTCGACCTGATGGTCGGTGTGGGCTTCCAGGTATCCCGCCAGCGAGAGAACCCCGAGAGGCGGGTTGAAGCCTCTGTGCTTCTCGACGATCGCGGGATTCTTCCCGATCAGCTCGTTGAAGCGCGGCGGATTGATCAGCAGGACCTTCATGGCAGCTCCCGTATGCGTGTCCATCGAACGCGACCCGTAATCCTATCTTCGGCAGAAACGGGGGTCAAGGTGATCGATTCCCGCCTTGAATGGGCGTGTCGGGGGGTTCCCCCGCGGACATGCGAGGCTCCGGCGCGCAACGGGCTTGAGCCGGCCTCTCTGCGAGAGCAGTATGAAAGGAGGGCTGCGGCGGCGGTCGTTTCATCGATGGAGGACCTCATGGATACCCACGGGCGGAAGCGAAAGGAAGTGGCCGAGGACTACGCGCGGGCCGTCGCGAGTCCCTCCGGGGGGAGTTGCTGCTCCGGCCCCGTTCCCAAGGGGGTCGCCGCGAAGCTCGCCGGCTACGCGGAAGGCGACCTCGCGGCGCTGCCCGCGGAGGCCGTCGTCAACTCGTTCGGCTGCGGCAATCCGCTCGCCTTCGCCGATGTGAAGGCGGGCGACACCGTGCTCGATCTGGGATCGGGCGCGGGAATCGACCTGCTCCTCGCCGCGCGGAAGGTGGGGCCCACCGGAAAGGTGATTGGCGTGGACATGACCGACGCCATGATCGAGAAGTGCCGCGAGAACGTGGCCGCGGCCGGGCTCTCGAACGTCGATGTCCGCAAGGGGATCATCGAGGATCTGCCGGTCGACGACGCCAGCGTCGACTGTGTGATTTCCAACTGCGTCATCAACCTCTCGCCCGAGAAGCCGCGGGTCTTCGCCGAGATCGCCCGGGTGTTGCGCCCCGGAGGCTTCATGCTGGTCTCCGACATCGTGGCCGAGGGGCTCCCCGCCGAGATCATCCGCGACCGCCATCTCTACTCCTCCTGCCTGGCGGGCGCGATCAGCGAACGTGAGTACATCGAGGGATTGAGACAGGCGGGACTGACCGAGATCGAGGTCCGCGAGCGGATCGTCTACGATCGGGCGAACCTCAAGGCTCTGATCGGTTCCGAGCTTCGCGATCCTGACGGCGGGGGGTGCTGCTGCGCCGCCGGGAACCTGGACGCGGTGGCGGAAGAGTGGGCGCCACGCCTCGAAGGCCGCATCGCCAGCGTGAAGGTCTTCGCGCGGAGGCCGCGGGTCTGACCCTGCGCGGGGGGAAGGAGCCCCCGGCGCGCCGGCCGGTCTCGGGGACGGGGCCGGCCCTCTCCTGGTCCGGCATCGAGCCCCGCAGACATCGAACCCCGTCTCGCCTCGCTGGGCCGGGGCGTGTAGGATGGCGGCGGACTCCAGCGAAAGGAGCAGGCGCCATGAGCATCGTCGTCACTCCCTGCACCAGCGTCGATGAGGTCGCGAGCGCCCTCAAGCCGATCTCGCACTACTTCGGCGGAACGCCGACACCCGAGGACATGGAGCGATGGACGCGGACCGTCCGGGTGGAGCGGATGCACGCCGCGAGGGAGGACGGCACGATCGTCGCGGGCGCGGGCGCCTTCGAGTTCGAGCTGACCGTCCCCGGCGGGACCGTGCCCGCGGCGGGAGTGACGGTGGTGGGCGTCCTTCCGACCCATCGGCGCAGGGGGATCCTGCGCGCGATGATGCGCGCCCAACTCGACGACGTGCGCGAGCGGGGCGAGCCGGTCGCCTATCTCTGGGCCTCTGAAGAGACCATCTACGGCCGCTTCGGATACGGGATGGCTTCCCTCTGCGGTGAGATCGATCTGCCGAAGGGTTCGAGCGGCTTCGCCCGGGAGCACACGTCGAGGGGCCGGATCCGCATGGTCGGGGAAGAGGAGGCGTATCTCCCCTTCTCGGAGATCTATGATCGGGTGCGCCGCGTGACCCCGGGGATGTTCTCGCGCACGGAGGATTGGTGGCGGGCCCGCCGGCTTGCCGATCCCGAGAGCCAGCGGCGCGGCGGAGGGGTCCTGAATCGCGTCCTGCTGACTTTCGATGGGAGGCCGGAAGGATACGCCACCTACCGCATGAACCAGTCGATGGAGGCCGGGGTCTCCACGGGGTTCGTGAGTGTGATCGAGGCGATGGGAGCGACGGGGGATGCGACCCGCGAGATCTGGCGCTTCCTCCTGGACATCGACTGGTGCGCGCGCGCAAAGGCGTCGCTCCTGCCGGTCGATCACCCGCTCTTCCTGCTCCTGGCCAGGCCGCGCCTCATGAAGTACCGCGTGAGCGACGGCTTGTGGCTGAGGCTCGTGGACGTGCGGGCGGCCCTCGCGGCCAGGAGGATCGCCTCGGGAGATCCGGTGGTTCTGGAAGTCGCCGACCCCTTCTGTCCGTGGAACGAGGGGCGCTATCGGATCGCTGACGAGAGCGTGGATCGGACGAGCCACGAGCCCGATCTCTCCCTCGAGGTCGGCGCGCTGGGCTCAGTCTATCTCGGGGGGTTCACATTCACCGAGCTTGCGCGGGCGGGGAGGATCGGGGAGATCCGACCGGGAGCGGCGGCCAGAGCGGACGCCCTCTTCCCGCGCGACCGGGCCCCGTGGTGCCCGGAGATCTTCTGACGAGAGAGGGAACTCCCGCAGGGCCCGGGGGGTATGGTATACTCAAGTGTCGACCTTATGAGAATCCTATCTGACAGAATGTCCCGCGGCTGCGTGGCGTGCTTCTTGATCCTGTCGCTGCTCTGCCTCGCCGGTCTCGACATGGCCATCTGCTTCGGAAGCGATGGGCACATCGGAGTCAAGACCGGCGTCGGCGGTTGTTGCGGGACGGGGGAGCATGAGGGAGCCTCCTCGCATCCCGTCGATCCGGCGGATCCCCACCAGACTGAAGTCGGTGAAGCTGAGGCGGAAGGCGAACAGGATTGCGAGGACGTCCCGCTCCTCCGCCTAGTGCCGACCCCGCGCCTCGCCGATCTGAGCGCGGCTCCTCCCGCCACGGCGGCCGCGGCCCATCTGTCCCTCTCCCCGGAGCCTTCCGCCCACGCGACGCGGGCGGTGTCGCTCCCCGATTCACGCCTCTGCCGATTGAGGTCCATCGTCCTTCTCGTATAGTCCGTTCCCCGCGTAGCCATATCGATTCCCAATCGTCGCGGCCCGGGCTCGATCCCCGCCCGCGACCGGGCTCGTTTCTCCGGGGGACTGATGACTCGATTGACAGGACTGATCTGCCTTCTGGCACTGACCGCGGCGCTGTTCACGGCTCGCGATGTGTCGGCCGATCCGAATCATCTCGATGGCCTGCCCATCGAGGGCGGGGTGACTCCCAGACATCGGCCGCGCGGCCCCACGCTGACGATCGACGAGGTCCGCGCGCTCGCGCTCGAGGGGAACGCCGACCTGGAGGCGGCTCGAGCGGCCGCGGCCGAGGCGCGAGGCCTTCTCAGACAGGAGCGGGCCTGGGCCAATCCCGAGCTGGATGTGGACGTCGAGGGGGTGGGTGGGGACGAGCCGGGTTGGGACCGGGCCGAGATCACGTGGAGCGCGAGTCAGCGCATAGAGCCCTTCGGGACAAGGAGGGCGCGGTCAGAGGGGGCGCGGCATGGCCGCGACGCCGCGCTTCACTCGCTCGCGATCGCGCGGCTGGATCTTCTCGCCGAGATCGAGCGCCGCTTCGCCGACGCGCTCGCGGCGAATGCCCGCGTGGCGGTCTTCGAGGAATACGACAGCCTCGCGGTCGCGATGATCCGGACGGTGACCGCCCTCGTTGAGGCGGGCGAGGTCTCGCCGGTCGAGATCGACCGGGTGGAGGCGGAGCGGGCGGCTTCCGCGGCCCAACTCCGCGTCGCAACGCTCGAGCGCCGCGATGCGCTCCGCGCCCTTGCGCGGCTCTGGGGAGGCGAGGAAGAGGATTGCGGCGGCGTTCGGGGCCATCTGGAGATCGACGCGCGACTGCCCGACCGAGACTCGCTCCTCTCTGCGGCGATCGACCTGCCCGACGTGGAGCTCTCGAACGCGCGGCTCAAGCGAGCCGAGGCGGAGGCGCGCCTCGCGGGGCGCGCCCGGCTACCCGATGTCGCCGTGCGGGGGGGAGTGAAACGTCTGAGCGAGACCGGCTCCCAGAGTTATGTGGGAGGGGTGTCGGTCGCCCTGCCCCTCTTTGATCGTGGGGGGGGAGGGCTCGATCAGGCCCGGGCTCTGGAACGGCGGGCGCGCGCAGATCGGGGGGCGGCCATCGCCGGGATCCGCCTCGATCGGGCCTCGGCCCACGATGCGCTCGCGGCCGCGATCGTGAACCGCCGGGCCATGCGCGAGGAGACCCTGCCCCGCATCCAGGCGATTCACGCGTCGATTCGAGAAGGCTACCTGCGAGGCAAGTTCGGTCTTCTCGATCTGATGGAAGCCCACCGGTCCTCCCTGCAGGGAGGACTGGAATACGTCGAGGCGCTGCGATCGCTCTGGATCGCCCGCGCCGATCTTCGGCGCCTCACCGGCGGCAGTCCGGAATGGAGCGCGGCGATGGAAGAAGGAGAGAGAGAATGACACGCGATGCAAATTGGACCACCGGATTGATGTCGTTCGCCGCCAAGCTCGGCCTAATCCTCTTCTTCGTGTACGCCGCCGGAGGATGCGCCCTTGAGAGGGGTGGCGCGACTCACGACGAGTCGCATCATGCCGCGGCCGAGGAAGAGATCTCCGACCTGGACCGCACTCTCGATGATCTCATGGATGACGCCTGCGAACACGGGACGCCCACCTACGAGTGCGACGAGTGCCGGTACGAGGTCGGAATGGTGAAGGTCGCCCCCGATCTGCTCGATGAGGATGGGCCGCTTCGCACGGAACGCGCCGAGCGCAGAACGCCTGTCGGCGCGGATGCTCACAATGGGGAGGTCTGTCTGAACGGCGAGAAGGCCTCCTTCTTGAGCCCGCGGGCGGCAGGAACCGTGCAGTCGATTCATGTCGATGTGGGCTCCCGCGTGCGGCGGGGAGAGATCCTCTTCACGGTCGAGAGCCCTGAGTTCGCCGAGGCGCGGTCGGCTTATCTTGCGGCTCAAGCGTCCTTGAAGCTCGCTGACGCGACGCGCGAGCGCGAGCGGGACCTCTACGAGAGGCGGATCTGCCCGCGCAAGGACCTTCTCGAGGCGGAAGCGGCGCGGGAGGCGGCCGCAGCGACGGCTCAGGCGGCGAGGGAACGCCTCCGCGCCTGCGGGCTCGATGACCGGGGAATCGCTCTTCTCTCCGCCGACGCCGTCCACGGCGCGCCGCTGGCGGTGAGGGCTCCTTTCGACGGGACGGTGCTCGAGCGCGATCTGAGCGTGGGCGCCGCGGTCGAGCCCGGCCAGCAGCTCCTGCTTGTCGGAGACACCTCCGAGATGTGGGTGTGGGCATCGCTGGACGATGATGATCTCCGCGAGATGGAGCGGCGACTCGCCGGCGGGCCCGCGCGGGCCAGCGTGACTGTGCCCGCTTTCCCGGGCCGCTCCTTCCCTGGACGCGTCGACCGCATCGCCGGGACGATCGACGAGACGACCCGGGCGGCAAGGGTGCGGGTGGTGGTTCCGAACAGCGAGGGTTTGCTGCGAGCCGGCATGTTCGCCCGGGTTCACCTCCACGAGGACGAAGAGCCGGTCTTGATGGTCCCCGCGGAGGCCGTGCTCGAGGACGATGGGCGCGAGTTCGTCTTCGTTCCCGCCGATCCTCCCTACTTCGTCCGACGCCCCGTGACGACCGGCCGCGAACTGGATCAGTGGGTCGAGGTGACGCAGGGCCTCTCGGACGGGGATCTTGT
>VGJL01000065.1 GCA_016867495.1 Candidatus Eisenbacteria bacterium
CGCCGCTCGGAGAAAGGGCACTTCGAGCCGGAGCTCGTACCGGTAGATCCGGGCCAAACCGCCTATCGAGGCCGGCCCGGTCGCGCCGGGCCGGCCACTTTCGTGAACCAACACGTACTAGGTCTGCTGGAGTTTCCCAAGGTCTGCCAGATGGTCGCCGAACGCGCCCACTCGGCGCGGGGCCGCCAGGGGGCGCTTGCCCTGCGTCCGTGCGTCGATCGCGCCGCGGTCGAGGGCGAGCTCGATTGCGTGCGCCAGATGCGGGACCTCTGGATCGCCGGATACGACCCGGGGCCTATCGAGATCGGCGAGCTCGAGCCGCTGATCGCGAGGCTTTTCATGGAAGAGGATCTCCTCGACCCGCTGGAGATCCTCGAGCTGCGGCGCTACCTGGATCTGAGTTCGCGCGTCCGGCGAACCCTGGGCAGGCCCGAGATCGAGCAGCGCTTTCCGGACGTCCACCGGATCGCCGCGCAGTTCGAGGATCATGGCCAGCTCGTCAAGAGGATCGACGAGGTCTTCGATCCGTCGGGGGAGTTCCTCGACACCGCCTCGCCGAACCTGGCCCGCATCCGACAGAGCCTGCGCGACCAGAGGCTCGAGGCGGGCGAGGCGCTCGCGGCCCTGGCGCGGCGCGAGACGAGTCGCCCGGAGGAGAGCTTCGTGACGCTCCGGGAGGGGCGCTACGTCCTGGCCGTGAAGGCCCAGGACCGGGCGCACCTGAAAGGGATCGTCCACGGCCACTCCGGCTCGGGCCAGACCCTCTTCCTCGAGCCGCTGCAGGCGATCGAGCGCAACAACGCCATCGCCGAGATGGAGGCGGGCGAGCACGAGGAGCGCGTCCGCATCCTGCACGAACTGACGGGCCGTCTGAGGGATCGAGCGGCCGAGATCCGGCGCGGGTACGCGGCCTGCGGCGTTCTCGATCTCCTGCGCGCGCGCGCCCAGCTGGCCCTCGATCTGGACGGCAGGGTTCCGGCTTTCAACGATGGCGATCGGCTTCGCCTGGTCGCGGCGCGCCACCCGCTCCTTGCGGAATCCGAGCGGGCGGGCGGCGCGGCGGTCGTGCCCCTCGACCTCGAGCTCGCCGGCGCCGCGAGGACCATGGTTCTCTCCGGGCCGAACATGGGAGGGAAGACAGTCGCCCTGAAATCGGTGGGTCTTCTCGCAGCGATGGCGCAGAGCGGTCTGATGGTTCCGGCGGGGGACGGGACCGATCTGCCGGTCGTGGACGGAATCTACGTCGATCTCGGCGACGAGCAATCGATCGAGCAGGAAACGAGCACTTTCGCGGGACACCTGAGAAACATCGCCCTCGCATGGAGCGAGGCCACCGGGCGCTCCCTTGTCCTGCTCGATGAGCTGGGGGGCGGAACCGATCCGGATGAAGGAGCGGCCCTCGGGCGCGCCCTCCTGGAGCTTCTCACCGATCGGGGGTGTCTCGTCCTGGCGACGACCCACCTCTCAGGGCTCAAGCTCCTGGCCCACGAGCATCCCAGGATGGGGAACGCGGCGATGGAGTTCGATCCCTCGACGCAGAGGCCCACCTATCGGCTCTGCCACGGCTCGCCCGGTCGCTCGCGCGCCTTCGAGTTGGCGCAGAAGATCCTCCCACCCGGCGAGCTTGTCACGAGGGCCGAGTCGTACCGGTCGCGGTGGGCGGCCAAGCTGGACGAGCTTCTCGGGGATCTGGAGCGCCAGAAGGCGCTTCTCGAAGAGCAGGAGTCCCGAGTTCGGATCGCGGAGGAGGAGCTGCAGGCGGCCACACGCCGCAGGGAGCAGCAGGCGGAGAGGCTGAAGCAGAGGCTCCACCAGCTCCGGCAGGGCCGGATCGAGGCGGGGGGGAGGACGGTCGCGGAGGCGGAGAATCTCCTAAACGAAATCAGGCGGATGCGTGTCGAAGCGGAACGGACCCTCCAGGAGCGAGGCCGCATCGAAGCGGCCGAGATCAAGACCGCCGAGGAGGGTCTCGAGCGAGTCCGGTCGCGCCTTCGTTCCCCGAGAGACCCTGCCCTGAGGCCCCTGCGCCGGGCGGATCTCCAGCCGGGCCGTCTGGCCTGGAGCGCGGACCTGAAGTCCCACGTCAGGATCGAGTCGGAACCTGAAGGGAACGAAAGGGTTTGGATTGCGCATGGCACGCTGCGGTTCCTGGTCGACAGCAGCACACTTTCCGAGGCCCCCGCAGGAGGTCCGCTCATCTCCCCGACGCGCGGGCGGGATGCCGTCCGTGGTCCGGAAAGCGTCGCGCCCGTCGAGAGGCAGATCGATCTGCGGGGCCGATCCGTGGAAGAAGGGACTCTGGAAGTCGAGCGCTACATCGATCGGGCTTCCCTGGCGGGGACTCCGGAGGTTCGGATCATCCACGGCAAGGGAACCGGGAAGCTCAAGCGTGCGATCGAGGAGTTTCTCGCGGCGAGCCCCCTCGTGGTTTCCTTCCGGACCGGCGAGCCGCATGAGGGTGGATGGGGCGCGACGATCGTGAGTCTGCGCTCAACCGAGGTCTGAGGACGAAGAGGCGGATCCCGCGGGCAGTAGGAAGTAGGAGGCTCCGCGGGATGTGGGATCGCGAGGCGCGCGATCGAGCGGGGGGCGCCCGGGCCCGCCGCGGAGAACGGGGTGCCAGGATGGGACTCAGGGGAAGCGACCCCTTCGTCGAGCAGGTGAGGCTGGCGACCGACATCCTCGCCGTGATCTCCCCCTTTCTGGAGCTGCACAAGGCCGGGAAGCGGTGGAAGGGACGCTGCCCCTTCCACGCGGAGAAGACCCCGTCCTTCTTCGTGAATCAGGAGAACCAGACCTTCTACTGCTTCGGCTGTCGCGAGGGGGGCGATGTCTTCACTTTTCTGATGATGATGGAGAAGGTCACCTTCCCCGACGCCCTCAAGATGCTCGCGGAGAGAGCGGGGATCGAGATTCCCCGCCGGCGGTTCCCCGGAGCGGCAGAGGGGGATGACCGCCTCGGCGAGGCGATCGAGGTCGCCGCGAGCTTCTTCAGCGATCGATTGCGGTCGCAGGAAGGAGGCCCCGCCCGCGACTACCTCATGCGGAGGGGCATCGACGAGGAGCAGATCGCTCGATTCGGCCTCGGCTGGGCGCCGGCCTCCTGGGACGCCCTCCTGCAACACGCGCGGCGCCTGCTGCCCGAACGCGTCCTGCTCTCGGCCGGGCTTGTCGTTGAGGGGGAGCGGGGACTCTACGATCGCTTCCGCGAGCGTGTGATGATCCCCATCCGCACGCCGGGCGGGCGGCCGGTCGCCTTCGGCGGCCGGCTCCTCGGCGATGGAGAGCCGAAGTACCTGAACTCGCCGGAGACTCCTCTCTACAAGAAGGGGGCGATTCTCTTCGGACTCTCGCAGGCGCGCGATGCCATCCGGGCTGAGGAGAACGTTCTTGTGGTCGAGGGCTACTTCGATGTCATCAGCCTCTCGACCGCCGGCATCGGGTGGGTCGTTGGCAGCTGCGGAACCGCCCTGACCGCGGAGCAAGCGATGCTTCTCAGGCGTTACGCGGAGCGCTGGGTCCTCCTCTTCGATGGGGATGCCGCGGGTCGGACCGCCGTCCTGCGGGCGCTGGATGCGGCGGTGCCGGTGCATCCGGGGGTGCGGGTGGCCCTCTGCCCGAAGGGGCTCGATCCGGATAGCTGGGTCCGCGCCGAGGGGCCCGCGGCGGTGCGACAGGCTCTGTCGAGAAGCTACACGCCGCTGCAATACGTCGAGGAGCATGTGAGAGAGGAGGGGCTCGCGCCCGAGGTCGTTCTCTCCCGCGTGGCCGATCTCTTGCGCAAGATCACCGATCCCCTGGTCCGCGACCTCTGGGTGCAGGACGCCGCCGGGCGTTTCCGGATCCGGGAGGCGCGCATCTATGAAGCGATCGGCCGCGCCGGCCCGGGGACGGCGTCGCGTCCCCAACCGATCGCCCCGGCGGCGGCCTCGCCCGAACGCCGGCCCATGGGGCAGAGGGAGAGACAGATCGTGGCCGTGGCTGTCGCGAGCCCTTCCCTGGCAGCCGAGCTCCGGGAAGCGTGCGCGGAGATCCCCGAGATCGATTCGAGGTGCGGGGATCTGCTTGCCTGGATTGCGGAGAGATACCTCGAGGGCATCGTCGACGAGGCCGCGCTTCTCTCGAGCGCGAGCGAGGATCCCGACATCTGGCGAGGTCTCGACTTTCTGCACGGAGAGACAGGATCGGTCGCGGAGGTCCCGGTGGATCTGGTCCCGCGGCTGAGGGCGCTCGGACTCCAGCGGCGGATGCGCGATCTGACCGACCGGATCCGCCGCGCCGAAGAGAGGGGCGAGCCTATCGTCTCGCTTCTGAAGGAGAAGCAGGACCTCGCCGCGGCGCTCCGGGAGACGGAAGCGCCCGACGGCGAGCGGAAGAGCAACTTTCCCTAGACAACTCGCCGATGAGCTGGCATTCTTAGAAAACGTGCCGGAAAGGAGCCCATCCAGCATGAAGGAGCGACCGCGGGGGGCGGACCTGCAGGCCCTCAAGGGTCTCGCCCTCCGGCAAGGTTACGTCACCTACGAGGATATCGAAACCGCAGTCAACAGCGCCGGTCCACCCGACCAGATGGTCGAGCAGATGGACGAGGCGTTCGTGCTTCTTCGCGACCTCCAGATTCGGATCTTCGAGTCGCTCGAGGACGCCCAGCGCGAGCTCAAGCATCTCCGCGCGACGCCCGACGCGGCCCGCAAGGACGCCCGCCTGCAGCCCACTCCCGCCGTGCGCTACGACGACCCCGTCCGCATGTACCTGCGCGAGATGGGGCGCGTGCCGCTGCTCGATCGAGAAGGGGAAGTCGAGATCGCGAAGCGGATCGAGACCGCGGAGCACCAGATCGCGGGCACGATGTTCAAGACCCCGATCGCCATCCGGGAGATCGAGGCGGCTTCAGATAAGCTGCGGGCCGGCAAGGGCCAGCTCGGCGACGTCATCCAGCTCGACATGGGCAACTGGGATGCCGAGGTCTCCCCGAAGAAGGAGTTCCGCCGCGCGACGGTGGGAGTCGCGAGGATCCTGAAGGACTACTCCAGCTGGATCGAGGCCAAGGTGGTGGCCGACAAGCGCGCCCCCGCGCAGAAGAGGCTGCAGCTTCAGGCCGAGTTCCAGAAGAGGGAGCGAAGGCTGGTCGAGGATGTGCTGAAGCTGCAGATCAGCCAGAAGCTGATCGAGCGCCTCTCGGCGCGGCTCAAGCGGGAGCTCGACCGCTTCCGCGAGGCGGAGCAGAAGATCGCCGCTCTCGAGAAGGAGATTAGCCAGCGCCGCAGCCAGCTTGCCGGTCTCAAGGAGACCGCCATGAAGAGCGGCCGGGCGGCGAAGGCGAAGGGCTCGGCCGCCAAGAAGGCGGCGCCGCGCTCGCGGGCGGTTCCCAAGGATGACGTGTCGACCGCCCTGCGGGCGGAGATCACTCGGCTCGACACGGAGCTCAAGGCCGAGAAGCGCAAGATCCGGCGGATGGAGAACGACATCCGGATGGACCGCGCCGTCCTCCAGGATGTGGTTCACCTGATCTCCGACGGGGAGATGCGACGCGACCAGGCGAAGAAGGAGATGATCGAGGCCAATGTCCGCCTGGTGATATCGATCGCCAAGCGCTACACCAACCGGGGCCTCGAATTCCTCGATCTGATCCAGGAGGGAAACAGCGGCTTGATGCGGGCCGTCGACAAGTTCGACTACCGCAAGGGATACAAGTTCTCCACCTACGCGACCTGGTGGATCCGACAGGCGATCACGCGCGCGATCGCAGACCAGGCCAGGACGATCCGGGTGCCCGTCCACATGATCGAGGCGATCAACAAGGTCGTGAGGACGACGCGGCGTCTGGTCCAGGACCTGGGCCGGGAGCCGACCTCGGAGGAGATCGCCGAGCGGCTCAAGATGCCGGTCGACAAGATCAAGCTGGTTCTGAAGGCGTCCCAGGAGCCGATCTCCCTCGACCGGCCGATCGGGGAGGATGACGACTCGAACCTGGGGGACTTCATCGAGGACACGAGCGTCGTCTCGCCAGCGCACTCTGCGACCTTCGCGATGCTCCGCGAGGAAGTGAACGAGGTCCTGGAGACGCTCACAAAGCGCGAAGCGCGCGTGATCAGGCTGCGCTTCGGGCTGACGGAGGACGGCTGCCCGCGGACCCTCGAGGAGGTGGGCGCTCTCTTCAACGTCACGCGGGAGAGGATCCGGCAGATCGAGGCGAAGGCCTTGCGGAAGCTCAAGCACCCGACGCGCAAGAGACGCCTGAAGGCGTTCATGGAGATGACCTAGGCCCGGGTTGCTTGACGGTTCGGGGAGTGTCTGATACCGTCCGGTTCCCGGGAGTTAGCCGGTCGGGGCCCATAGCTCAGGGGTCAGAGCTGCCGGCTCATAACCGGTCGGTCCTTGGTTCGAATCCAAGTGGGCCCAAGAGGTGAGGGCGAACGATGGCATGGGCGGATAGCTCAGCTGGCAGAGCATCGGCATCACAAGCCGGGGGTCGCAGGTTCAAGTCCTGTTCCGCCCACCATCCCTCCGACCGAGGACAGCCGGGCGACCCGGCTTGCGAGGAGTTCGCGACCAGGGGGTAGCCAGATCGGCTACCCCTTCGCAATTCTGAGAGGATTCGCGGAAAGCGGAGAGCGATGATAGGCGCACAAGATCTGAGAGTTCTGCATTCCCTGAAGGTTCTTGACCGGGACATCGATCGTCTGCGGGAGCGCGCGGTCGTGATCCCGCGCGAGCTCGAGCGTCTGGAGAAGGAGATCAAGGTCCATCAGGACATCCTGGAGGAGGAGCAGAGGAGGCTCCAGGACCTCCGTCTCGACCGCCGGGCCGCGGAGAGGGAAGTCGAGCAGGCGAAGACCCGCCGGAGGGAGTTCGAGGAGAAGCAGTACCGGATCCGGAACAACCAGGAATACCAAGCGAACCTCCGCGAGATCGAGGCGATGAGGGAGAAGGCCTCCCAGAACGACGACAAGATCCTCGAGATCCTCGTCCAAGAGGAAGCGATCCAGAAGGAGATCGACCGCCTGCAGGCGATCGTCGACGAGGAGAGGCGCAAGCACGAGGGCGCGGCGGGGAGGCTCCGCGCGGAGCAGGCCGAGGTCCAGGCCGCGCTCGACGAGAGGGAGGGGGAGCGGGTCCCCGCCGTGGAGAGGCTCTCGGCCCCTCTGCGCGCGAAGTACGAGAGGATCAGGAAGAGCAAGGGGGATCTGGCGATCGTGGGAGTGGACGCGGGCGCCTGCGGAGGATGCGGCTACGCCCTGCCGCCCCAGCGGCTCCAGGAAGTCCGGCGCTCTCGCGACGTGATCATTTGCGAGGGGTGCGGGCGGATCCTCGTGGCACCCGGGACCGACTGAGCGGATCGCGGCGGATCGCGGGCTGTTGGGTCTTCGCTCAGGTTGCGGTAGGATCATGGCGATGGGGAGCCGGTGTGATGGTCGCGGGGCCCTCGGGCCCTGAGGAAAGTCCGAGCTCCACAGGGCAGGGTGCTGGGTAACCCCCAGTGGGAGCGATCCCAAGGAAAGTGCCACAGAGAACAGACCGCCTTGCGCAAACCGGCGGAGCCGCATCGGCCCGGAAGGGTGCATCGATGCGTTCGACGGTGCAGGGTAAGGGTGAAACGGTGAGGTAAGAGCTCACCAGTATCCGCGGCGACGCGGGTAGCTCGGCAAACCCCACCCGGAGCAAGACCGAATAGAGGAGGAGAGATGGCCCGTCTCGCCACAACTCCCGGGTTAGGTCGCTCGAGGCGGGCGGAGACGCCCGTCCCAGACAAATGACCGTCGCGGGATTCGTTCCGCAACAGAACTCGGCTTACGGCCGGCTCCCCGTCACACCTCTCCGGCGCAGATGACGCAGCGGCGAATCATCCCGATCTGCCTGTTCCTCCTCGGCCTGCTGATCGGATCGCTGCGGCTCGCCGGCCCGGCGTCTGATCTCTATCCGGTCGAGGGGGACAGCGCGAAGTACCACGCGATCGGGCAGGGCTTCAAGGCGCTCTACGCCCACCCGGCGCACTACGCGGGGCTCTGGATCACGCGGGGGGCGCGCCATGAGGATCTCCAGCGGATCGGGTTCGACTCCTGGGTCCTCCAGCATGCCCCGGCCTACACCGCCCTGCTCGGGCTCTTCTACATCCTCCCGGGGGATGATGTCGCGGCGGGCCGGTTTCTGACCCTGCTGCTCTTCGCGCTCGGAGCGGCTCTTCTCTTCGCTCTGGCCAGGGAGATCTTCGGCGTGCCGGCGGGCCTCGTCGGAGCGATTCTCTTCCTCCTGTGGCCGGCCCACTGGCTCCATGGAACGGCCATCCTGACAGAGATCCCGATGGCGACGGCGGGGCTTGCGGCGGCCTACGCGTTCGTGCGGACCGCGGGCGCGCAGCGCCGCAGCCGCTGGTTCCTGGGCGGCGCGATGATCGGTCTGCTCGTTCTGACGAAGACGCCGCTTCGATTCCTCGCCCTTCCATGGATCGTCCTCGAGGCTCTCATCGAGCGCAGCGGCCCGCGCGGGGTCCGGCTGCGCCGGGCCGGGTGGAGGCTCGCGGGCTGGGGAGCGACGCAGATCGTCTGGCTCGTCTTCCTCTGGGGATTCCATCTCTCGCCGAATCCGCTCAAGGGACAGGGGGACGACTGGCTCTGGGTCTATCGGGGCAACTATCTGCCGGATCGAGGATGGGAGACGGTCGGGATCGGCGACGCTGCGACGCCGGAGCTCTATGAGGGCGCGCGGCGGGCCGGGGCGTACCCCCAGCGGGAACAGAAGGGGGCGATGTACAGGGAAGCGTTCCTCGCGACCCTGCGCGGCGACCCCGGAGGAATGCTCGCGCTGATGATCGCGAAGGCGGGCATCTACTGGCGCTTCCCCGCCACGAAAACGTTCGTCCGGGCGGGGCCGATCGAGATGCCTCCGCCGATTCGGCTCCAGCCGGCCCTCGCGATCGCCGCGCTGGCGGGGCTCGCTCTCTGTCTCGGGAAGGGCGGGGGAAGAGCCTGGCTGCCTGCGGCGGTCCCGATCTTCCTGACCTTCCTCTTCGCGACGACGCACCTCGTGAGCCGCTACAACATCCCCGCGCTCCCCTTCGGGATGCTCTATGGAGCGGGGGCGGCGCAGGGCGCGCTCCGGCTGACACGGCAGCTTCTCCATCGGCTGCGGGCCGGCCGGCAGGGGCCGGCATGGGCCATCCGTCCTGCGGACAGGCCGCTCTGGATCGCCCGCGCGCTCCTAGTGCTGCTCCCCATCGGCGTCATCGCGGCGGGGACGGTCGCCAACGACGCCGACCCGGATGCCCGGCGGATCACGCTGCGCCGCCCCGGCGATGGGGTCCGTCTCGCCCTTCTGCTCCCCGGGGGGATCGCCGGGAAGGACTTCGCCTCGGCCGAGATCGTCGCCGACATGCTCCCTTCGGTCCGCGGGGAGATGACCCTTTCGATCCGCCTCTCAGGAACGGAGGTGGCCCGCATCGATGGGCGGCCGCGGAGCGGGCGAGAGAGCTTCCTCCTGGATCAGAGGATCCACGAGGAGGGGGATCGTTACGCGCGGATCCTCCGTTCCGTCGAGCGCCACCTCGACGGCTTCGTCCGCAAGCGGCGGGGATGCTCGAGCGTCGGACTCGACTACTACCGCCAGTGGCATCGATTCCCTGTGAGTCCGGAGATCGCCTTCGCGACGCCCGAGCCTGTGCTCGAGATCGTGGTCCTCGAGTCCCGAGGCGGTTCGATGGACATCTACCTCGATCGCGACGCGCCCGCTTCCGGCTCGCCCGATCGAGTGATCATGATGCCCGCCTTCCTCGACAACGCCTATGAGCTCTCGTCCTATCGCTTCGACGCCCTCGCATCGGATCGGCAGCTCGCCGACGCGCGGCTGATTCGCCCCGCGAGCATCCTCTCCTCGCGTCGCAAGGCGGAGCGGATGGAAGGCGCGGGCGGCGCCCGGCCCCTGCGGGGCGAGCCGAGGATCCGTCTGCGGGCGAAGCTCCCCGGCGGTCTGGGTCTGGTGTCGACGGGAGGGGGGGGAGTCGAGCCCGCCTACGTGACAGACCCGGGGCGCGCGTTGAGAATGCTCTCGCCGCGCGAGATCCGCTCGCTCCAGGCCGACAGAGACCGCTACATCAGCGGCTACGTGACGTTCTGACGCCTCCGGGAACCCGCCGCTCCACCTGCACGGTTTGCCGGGCTTGGGTCCTCGGGTGCGCCTTCGCTCGGCGCATAGCGCAGCTCGCTGCGGCGCACCCCCTCGGACCAGGCCGGCGTCCCGTGAAGACGGCCGGGCCGAGCAGATGCTGCATGCGAGCCTCGCAGATGTCGTCGAACCCATCTACTATGAGGATGTGAACCGGACGCCCGATAGGATGCCGACGCGTCGTCGGCGCGCCACGATCCTGGCCCTCGCAGCCGCCTGGCTCCTCGTCTGGGCCCCTACCGCGGCTGGCCAGTATCTCACCTTCGGCAAGAACAAGGTCCAGTACAACCGGTTCGAGTGGAGGGTCCTCGAGAGCGAGCACTTCAGGCTCTACTTCTATCCCGAAGAGGAGGAGCTGGCCCGCATCGCCCTCGAGATGTCCGAGGAAGGGTACGACCGCCTGCGCCGGCTCCTTGTCCACGAGGTCGAGCGGCGGATTCCTCTGATCATCTACAGCAGCCACCAGGATTTCCAGCAGACGAACGTGACGCCGTTTCTCCTCCCGGAGGGAGTCGCCGGGCTGACGGAGTTCGGGCGCGGGCGGGTCCTGATCCCCTTCGGCGGCTCCCTGGACGAGTTCCGGACGACGATCCACCACGAGCTCATCCATGTTTTCCAGCTCTCGATGGAACAGATGAGCTACGCGCGCCGCGCGAGGAACGCGCTCCCCTCGCCGCCGCTCTGGTGGATCGAGGGGTTGGCAGTCTACAGCTCGGAGCGGCGCGACTCCGAAGCCGACATGATCCTGCGCGATCTCGTCTTCACCGGCCGGCTGCCGTCGCTGAAGGACTTCTGGCGCTATGACGGCACCTATACGCTCTACAAGCTCGGGCACTCGGCGGTCGAGTTTCTCGCCGACACCTACGGCCCCGACATGATCCGCGCCGTCTACGACGCCTTGAGCCTGTCAGGCGGGTTCGAGGAGGCGCTCGCGCAAGCGACCGGCGTCCCGTTCGAGGAACTGAACGACCGCTATGTCCACGAGATGAGGCGGCGCTACTACCCCGATGTGACGAAGGAGGAGCCGATCGCCTTTCACAGCCGCCAGCTCACCCGAGGCCCGGTCGATCTGAGCCCGGTCCCGGTGCCGGCAGGAGTGAAGGGGTTCGAGGGAAGCTACCTCTTCCTCTCGCCGCGAACCGGCTACACCGACATCTACGCCGCGTCGCTCGACGGGCGCGAGGAGCGGGTGCGCGCCGTCGTCAGGGGCGAGAGGCACGCCCGCTTCGAATCGCTGCACCCCTTCCGCGCGCGGATGGATGTCAACCGCTCGGGGGAGCTGCTCTTCGTCTCCAAACGGGGCGGCGAGGATGTCATCTATGTCTATTCGCTCGAGAGCGGGAGGGTGATCGAGGATCACGCCTTCGAGGGGCTCGTCGGCCTCAGGAGCCCGAGCTGGGCTTGCGACAACCGGCGATTCGTCTTTTCCGGCCTCTCCCGCGCCGGTGACTCGGACCTCTATCTGTTCGACCGCCGGTCCGGGCTCCTCGATAGGCTGACGGCGGACCGATACGAAGACGCAGACCCGAGCTGGGAGCCGGACGGCGAGAGGATCGTCTTCGCATCGGATCGCGGACCGGGCGACGGAGCCGGCAGGAATCTCTTCCTGCTCGATCTCCGCGACCGATCGATTCGTTATCTGACGCGCGGTCTCTGGAGGGATCGCGCGCCCTCATGGTCGCCTGACGGGAAGGAGATCCTCTTCTCGAGCGACCGGGAGGGATTCTCGTCGATCTGGCGCGTGAGCCCCGATGGCCGCGGGGGCAAGGCGCTCTCGGGCATCGAGGGGCTCACCGATCCGAGGCTCGCCTCCGACGGACGGACGCTGCTCTTCTCCTGCTACCAGGGGGGGCAGTTTCGGGTTCACGCCGCGGCGCTGCCGGCGCGCGAACGCGCCGATTCGTCCCGGCTCGCGTCCCTCTCCCCGAGCGAGAGACCTCCGTGGAGCTGGCGCTCGAGGCCGGCGGATTTTGCCGTCAAAGAGGCGCGCTACCGCTCGAAGCTCTCCCTCGAGATCGCTCAGGGGGGCGTCGCTCTCGATCCGAACTTCCGCGGGGGCGAGGGAGTGCAGATCCTCCTTGCCGACATGATGGGGAACCATCTGCTCTTCGTCCAGCTCGGCAACGCCACCTTCTCGACCGAGAGCTTCATCAAGAACTTCTCGGCGGGCGCGAGCTATGTGAACCTCTCGCGGAGGCTCAACTACGGCCTCTCCGGTTTTCACTTCGTCGGGGACTACCTCGACGAGAACGGGCTTCCATACCACGATCGCCGGGCAGGAGCCTCCTCGATCCTGATCTACCCCCTCTCCAAGTTTCAGAGGTTCGAGCTTGTGAACGGACTCGCCTATGCGGAGACGGAGCGGGAAGCGACGGGATTCAAGCGGACCGGCCCTGTCGCGCAGCACAGCGTGGCCTGGATCCGCGACACCGCGCTCTGGCTCCCGACCGGCCCGATCGACGGGCATCGGATGAACCTGACCCTCGGCGCCACGATGGACCTCAGGCAGGGCAAGCGGGAGAGCGTGCTGCTCCTCGCCGATTACAGGCGATACGTGAGACTGGGGACCTACAGCGCCTACGCCTTGCGGACGCAGGGCCTCGTGAGCGGCGGGCCCAATCCCCGGACTTTCTTCCTCGGCGGGTCGCTCAATCTCCGTGGCTATCCGAGACGTGGGCTCGAGGGGCGGCGGAGCCTGCTCATCAACCAGGAAGTCCGTTTCCCTGTCGTGCAGCGCTGGATGTTGCAGGTTCCGATGGGGGCCCTCGAGTTTCCTCAGGTGCAAGGCGCTCTGTTCGCCGACGCGGGGACGGTGTGGGATTCGGGCTGGGATCTGCCGTGGAACGGAAGCCTGGGAGGTGGACTGCGGATGGGTCTCGGCGGGATCATGGTGTTCCGACTCGATCTCGCCTGGCGAACCGATTTCGAGAAGATCGACGGTCGGAATCGATGGGATTTCTTCATCGGGTGGAACTATTGAGAAGGTCGGGACGCCTGCTCGGGCTGTCGGCGGCGATCGCGGTGGGGTTCTTGCCCGGCGTGGCCGTCTCCCAGACGCCGAGGGTTCTCTGGGAAAAGCGCCTCACCCACGCGCCGGGGGTGGCTCCCACGCTCCACGGGGACACGCTCTGGATCGTCGGAACCGACCAGAGGATCCAGTCCCTCTCCGCCTCCGGAGGGGCTCGCCACTGGAAAAGGTCGCTCGGGTCGCAAGCGCTCCTGCCCGTCGTGCCGGCGCCGGGCGCGGTCGCGGTCTGCGTGGGATCGCCGGAGCCGGGTCTCATCGTTCTTGAGCGCCGCAACGGCCGTGAGCGGTGGCGCGTGAGAATGAGCGGCGCGGCCGTGGGGCTCGCCGCCGGTGGAGGCGGCATCGCCGTCGCCACGCGGCCCGGTAAGATCTCGGCCTACGCCCTCGAGGATGGCAGGCGACTCTGGGAGCGCTCGCTGGGCATCCCGATCGCCGGCATCTGTCAGGATGAGTCCCGCCTCTTCGTTCTC
>VGJL01000066.1 GCA_016867495.1 Candidatus Eisenbacteria bacterium
GGTCCTCGCCGACAACGCGCCGTCCTTCTCCCTCTCCTTCGACCCCCGCGATCGAGCCTTCCGTCGCAACCGTCCGCTGCTCGAGTCGGTTGCCGTCGAGCTTGCCGGTCTGCTCGGCCGCGACCCAGCCGAGATGATCAACGAGATCGATCGAGCGAGGCGCGCAGGACTGCCGCCCGTCACGCTGAGCAGAAGCCTCGACTTCGCGACGCTCTCGTCGATCGAGGAACGGATGGACCGGCTGCCGGGAGCGGAGATCCGACCCGAGCCCGCCCGCCGTTATCCGCACGGCTCGCTCGCCGCCCACCTGATCGGCTATCTGGGAGAGGTCTCCGACTCGGAGCTCGAGGGGAAGAGCGGCGGAAGACGCTATCGCGGCGGAGACCTGGTCGGCCGCTCCGGCGTGGAGCGGGCGTACGAGGAACATCTGAGGGGAGAGGATGGAATCGAGCATGTTCAGGTCGATGCGCTCGGCAGGCGGACCGATCTCTTCAAGGATCTGCCGGCGACCCCTTCGACCCCCGGCGGAGACCTTGTCCTCACGATCGATCTCGACATCCAGCGCGCCGCGGAGGCCGCCCTCGACTCGGTCCCGGCGCTGCTGGCCCGCGAGTTCGGGGAGGACGTAGGTGCCCGGCCCGGCTCCGTCGTGGCGATGGACCCGCGCAACGGCGAGATCCTCGCGATGGCCAGCCGCCCGGCCTTCGATCCCAACCTCTTCATTCAGGGGCTCACGATCGAGGACTGGAAACGGCTCTCGGGCGAGGGCTTCCCGCTCCTGAACAGGACCACGCAGGCGGCCTATCCCCCAGGTTCGACGTTCAAGATCGTGACCGCGCTCGCCGCTCTTCACGAAGGAGTTCTGACTCCGTTTACACCCATGCCCTCCGGCTGCGGAGGAGGGCTGCCTTTCGGGAACAGGGTCTTTCGCTGCCATCGCAAGGAAGGGCACGGCAGCCTGCTCCTTCGCGACGCGATGGCGAAGAGCTGCGACGTCTACTTCTACCAGGTGGGCATTCGCCTGCGCGTGGAGAGGCTCACCGAATATGCCGTGGCCTGCAGCCTAGGCGTTCCGACGCGGATCGACCTGCCCCAGGAGCGCGCCGGGCTCGTTCCCACGGTCGACTGGTACCGGAGAGCGAGGGGAGGGCCTCCCGGACCGGGAGCAGCCCTGAACCTGGCGATCGGCCAGGGGGAGCTTCTCAACACGCCGGTCGCCCTGGCGCGCGCGGTCGCCGCCGTCGCCAACGGGGGAAGGATCGTCGGTCCGCATGTCGCTCTCTCGCTTCGCGCCGCTGACGGCTCGTCCATGCCGGGGAGGGCGTCATCCTGGCGGGAGGGACGGATCCCCGCCACCGAGGCGGAGATGGCCGTCGTGCGCGACGCGATGGAGGCGGTGGTGATGGGCGAGGGCGGGACAGGCAAGCGGGCACGGGTCGAACCCTTCCGTGTGGCCGGGAAGACGGGGACCGCGCAGAACCCCCACGGAGAAGACCACGCCCTTTTCGTTTGCTACGCCCCCGCCGAGGCCGCGGAGATCGTCGTGGTCGTGGTGCTTGAGGAGAGCGGACACGGTGGGGCGGTGGCGGCGCCCACCGCCCGCTACGTTCTCGATGCCTACCTCAACCCCGGGACGAAGACCCTGGCCTTAGGGGAGGGCCCGCCGTGAGAATCCCTGCGGCGATCCTGTCCTATCGAGGCAGGATCGACCCCTACCTGGTCGTGCCGGCGGCCGTGCTCGTGGTTGTCGGTTGCCTCGCGGTCTACAGCGCGACCGAGTTCGCCGACAGCGCCCGGGCCGGTTTCTTCGCGCGCCATCTTCTCTCCCTGGCCGCCGCGCTCGCGGCCATGCTGATCGCCATGGCTGTTCCGCTTCGGCTTCTGGAGGATCTGGCCTACGGGCTCTACGGACTGGCGATCCTCCTGCTGATCGCGGTGCTGATCGTCGGGACGGAGGTTTACGGAGCTCGGAGGTGGCTCGGGGCGGGGCCGCTCCGCATACAGCCGTCGGAACTGGCGAAGGTCGCCTGCGCCATCGCTGTCGCCCGCTTCCTCGTGGCCCGTAGGCGCGATCCCGGGCGAATCGGACACCTGCTGATCGCCCTGGGCCTCGTGGCTCTGCCGTTGCTCCTGGTGCTCAAGGAGCCCGACCTGGGCACATCCGGGGCGTTCGCGGCGATGGGGCTCGCCGTCCTCGTATGGGCGGGGCTGCCGTGGTTGCATCTCCTCATCCTGGTGAGCCCCCTCGTCGGTCTGGCCCTCTGCCGGCACTCGGTCCTGTGGGGCCTGTTCCTTCTCGGGTCGGTGATCGCCCTGTGGAGGAGCAGGCTGCCGTGGTTGCTGGTCGGCCTGTTCGTGGCGGTCCAGATCGGGGTCTTTTTCGGCGCCCCCAGGGTGTGGAACGCACTCGAGCCGTATCAGCGCACGAGGCTGACGACTTTTCTCGACCCGAGCCGCGACCCCGCCGGGGCGGGTTATCAGATCCTGCAATCGAAGATCGCGATCGGAAGCGGCGAGATCGTCGGCAAGGGATACCTGCAGGGCTCGCAAAAGGCCCTGGCCTTCCTTCCGCAGCAACACACCGACTTCATCTTCAGCGTCCTGGGGGAGGAGTTCGGTTTCGTGGGGGCTGCGATTGTCGTCCTGCTCTTCTTCGCGCTGGTGAGCCGCGGCTACTACCTCGCCCTCCACTGCCGCAACTCCTTCTCCGGCGCTCTTTCGGTCGCCTTGAGCACGCTCCTGCTCTATCACGCAGGCGTGAACATGGCCATGACCGTAGGACTGCTGCCGGTCACCGGGCTACCGCTTCCTCTCGTCAGCTACGGTGGCTCGTTCCTCGTTTCGGTCTTCGCGATGCTGGGGCTGCTGTTGAACATCTCGGCCCACAGATTCGACTACTGATGCGGGGAGGGTCTCCGGCCTCACGCATGGGACGGCGCGCCGTTCGCGGGCGCGGCGTACGCGCCGCCCGTCCCTGAACCATCTTGACGACGATGGAGGCGCTCGCCGGGCGTGTCCGCTCGGCCCGGCTTGGCTCTGGGGGCGCCGGGGGGAGTTACTCCTTGCGTGGCAGGCCCGGCTCGGCAACGATGGTCCGACCGCCTGATCCTCCGCGATCCGCAGCGGCTCGCGGCGCGTGAGGCGGTGAGGAAAGGGTGCGCGATTGATCGGTACGCTCTTCCATGTCGGTCCGTTCCGCGTCCACTCCTACGGGGTGATGCTCGTCATCGCCTTCATCCTCGGCACCTGGTGGACCGTGCGGCGGGCTCCCGGCAAGGGGATCGACGCCGATCGGGTCTTCTCGCTGGCCGGCTGGATCCTCGTCTCGTCGGTGGCCGGCGCGCGGCTGCACTTCGTCCTCGGCCATCCCGAATCTTTCGCGAGCCCCCTCGACCTCTTCAGGATCTGGGAGGGCGGGCTCACGCTCTACGGAGGGCTTCTCGCCGCGATCGCCGTGAGCTATCTCTATCTCCGCAAGCACCGCGTGGCCTTCCTCCCGATCGCCGATCTGATGGCCCCGGCTCTCGCCCTGGGCGAGGCGGTCACGAGGCTCGGTTGCTTTCTGAACGGTTGCTGCTTCGGCTCCCCTCACTCCGGCACTCTCGCGATCCGGTATCCGCCGACGTCGTACGCGGCCCAGTCGCTGGGCGATGTCCATGTCCATCCGGCCCAGCTCTATCTGTCCGTGGGCATGCTCCTCCTCTTCCTCTTGCTGTGGCGGCTCGATGGCCGCGGTCCGCGGACGGGGAGCCTGATCGGCGGCTACCTCGTCGGACAGGGTCTCGTCCGCTATCTCGTCGACTTCGTCCGCCACTACGATCCTGTCGACAGGCTTCCGGCGCTCGAGCCTCTGATCGGCGCGAAGAGCCAGCTCGTCGCCCTGCTGCTGGCGGTGGTGGGGATTCTGATCCTCCTCGTGAGGCCGCGCGCCGGGCGGAAAGAGGCCGCGGGGCGGGCTGCATGAGAGTCGACGGAAGAACAGCGCTCCTGGGTCTGGTCGGAAACCCGATCACGCACACCCTGTCCCCGAGGATCCAGAACCACGCGCTCGAAAGGCTCGGGGAGAATGTGGTCTACCTGCCTTTCGAGATCGACGAGCCGGATCTCGAGCCGCTGATCGAGCTCTTCCCCAGATTGGGCGGCATCGGCCTCAACGTCACGACCCCTTTCAAGGTCGCGGCCGGCCGCTTCTGCAGTCCAGGGGACGAGGCGGCGCGACTCACCGGTGTCGTGAACACCATCGTCTACAGGGAAGGGGAGCCCGTTGGGTTCGGAACCGACGGGCGTGGATTCCGCGCCTGGATGAGCGAGCGCGCGATCCGTCCCGCCGCCGCGGGGATCGTTCTGCTCGGATTCGGGGCGACCTGCCGCGGCATCGCCCACGAGATCGGGTCCGACCACGCGCTCTCGATCGTGACGCGGTCTCCGGAGCGAGCGATCCGCGTCCTCGAGGGATGGTTCGCGGAGGGGTGGGCTGGGATGCCCGCGCGGGTCCTCTCCTGGAAGGATCCGATCCCCGAGGGCCCATCGCTCGTTGTGGGAGGGCTTCCCTCCGCCTTCTCCCGTTCCGAGGCCGTCGCGTCCTGGCTTGCCGGAGTCGATCCCGCCTGCGCGATCGTCGACCTGAACTACGGGGCCGGGCGGACCCCTCTTCGCGACCAGGCCCGGGATCGGGGGCTCGCGACCCACGACGGCCTGGGCCTCCTTGTCCACCAAGCCGCCCTGTCGCTCTCCCTGTGGCTTGGGAGCGAGGTGTCGCCTCTCCTGCTCGCGGAGCCTCTCGCCGGCGAGGCGCAGTAGCGGCCCGATCCCGGCACGGGGCCGGCTTTCCTCGTCCTCGTGACGGATGGCGCCGATCATCCTGGGATCGATCTGGTCTCCCGCGCCTCGACCTCAGCACTCCTCGCGCAGCGTCTCGCATCGATCGCGAGGGGGGCGCTGAGTCTTCTGCTTCCTCCCTCATGTCCGGCCTGCGGGCGGGGCGTCGAAGGACCGCCGCTGCCCTGTCGCTCCTGCGACGCCGCCCTCCGGCTCCTCTGGAATGAAGCCCGGCGCCTCGAGCCGCCCGAACCGATCAGCCCGTTCCTGTACGCGGGGGTCGTCAAGGATCTCGTGCGCCGGATGAAGTACAGGGGCGACCGCGCCGCCGCGGGCTTCCTCGGCGAGATGATGGCCGCCCGGCTCCGCGCGATCAGGATCGAGCCCGGCCAGGGCTTCCTCGTCCCGGTCCCGCTCCATCCGACCCGGCTCCGGGAGCGCGGGTTCAACCAGGCCGAAAGGCTTGCCCGGATCGTGGGACGGAGGGCGGGGCTGCCGCTGTTCCCGGGATTGATCCGAAGGGTCCGGTGGACCGGATCCCAGACGGTCCTCGATACGGAGAAGCGGCGAGCGGCGGTCGCGAGCGCCTTTCGCCCGGGAAAGACGCTCGCGAGGCGGACGGTCCCGCGGGGGAGCGCGATTCTTGTCGACGACGTCTGGACGACGGGAGCGACCGCACAGGCCTGCCGCGGAGCGCTCGAGGCGGCGGGTTGCGTCCCGCCGATCCTCGTGCTGACCGCCGCTCGGGCCGAGCTGGCCCGCGAGAGCGGGAGCGATTCCCCCTCCCTGCCCGGGGATTGAGCCGGTCCGGATCGTGTGATAGCTTTCAGGCCTGAGCCTCTGGCTCGATCGAATTGGGGGCCGATGTTTCGCGAGATCGTCATCAATGTTGATTCCAACGAGACCCGGATCGCGGTCCTCGAGGATGCGGAGCTTGTCGAGCTGATCAACGAGCGCCTCGAGGAACGGCGGCTTGTGGGAGACATCTACAAGGGTAGGACCGGCGCCGTCCTGCCCGGCATCCAGGCCGCCTTCATCGACATCGGGCTTCCGAAGTCGGCCTTCCTCCACATGTCGGACATGCTCGAGTCGATCATCGACTTCGAGATGTTCGACATCGACGACGAGGCCCCCCATCCGGTCAAGCCGAGAGACGACCTGAAGATCGAGGACTATCTCCAGAAGGGGCAGGAGATCCTGGTCCAGATCATCAAGGAGCCGATCGGGACCAAGGGGCCGAAGGTGAGCGGCCGCATCTCCTTGCCGGGGCGCTACCTGGTCTTGATGCCCGGTCTCGATCATGTCGGCGTCTCCCGCAAGATCGCGGATCGGGACGAGCGGCATCGGCTGCGCAAGATCCTCATGAGCCTGAAACCCGGCAACGCCGGGCTGATCTGCAGGACCGTCGGAGAAGGGAAGGGGGAGAAGGAGTTCGAGCAGGACGTCAAGTACCTGCTCGACCACTGGGGGCAGATCGAGCAGAGGTCGTCGACCGCGGAGGCGCCCGCGCTGATCCATAGAGAGATGGACCTGACGACAGGGCTGATCCGCGACCTCTTCACGGAGGACATCGACCGGGTCGTGATCGACTCCGAGGACTCCTACAAGCAGATCCAGTCCTACCTGCGCGCGTTCTCGCCCGGCCTGCGGGAGCGGGTGAGGCTCTTCAGCGGCCAGGGCCCGGTCTTCGACGAATACAGAATCGAGTCGGAGATCGCGAAGACCCTGGAGAGGAAGGTCTGGCTCAAGAAAGGCGGCTACATCGTCATCGACCACACCGAGGCCCTGGTGGCGATCGACGTGAACACCGGGCGATTCACCGGGAAGCGCTCCCCGGAGGAGACGATTCTCAAGACCAACATCGAGGCCGCCAAGGAGATCGCGCGTCAGATCCGCTTGCGGGACATCGGGGGGATCATCGTCTGCGATTTCATCGACATGGAGCAGGACGCCTCGAAGCGACAGGTGATCGACACCCTTCGCCAGGCGCTCCGGTCCGATCGGGCCAGGACGAAGGTCTATCCGGTGAGCGATCTGGGGCTTGTCGAGATGACGCGCCAGCGCGAGCGCGCCTCTCTCTTCCACTATTACAGCGACGAGTGCCCCACATGCTCGGGGGTGGGGAGGGTCCTCTCGCTCCCGTCCCTGGCGATGAAGGTCGAGCGGTATCTGCGCCGGATCGGCGCTCACTCCAAGGAGAAGCTCGTCCAGATCCGGATCCACCCCGACGTGGCGACCTTCCTCTACGACGAGAGGGCCGAGAGGCTCGCCGCCCTCGAGAAGCAGTACGGCCTGGTCCTCGATCTGCGAGACGACCCGCGCATGCGGTTGGACGACCTCCGGGTCATCTTCCCCCGTCTCCGCAAGGACGTGACCTCCGAGTTCCAGGGCTGAGGGGCTGGACTCGGGGGGCCGACCCCGGCTCATGCGGCTCCGGCCGCCCCGGACGCGGTGCCCGAATCGCCCCCGGAAGGGCGGAACGAGGGTCGGATTGAGGGGTTGACGGCGGGTCGCCCGTGACCTATCGTCATCTTTTTGGATTCGCGAGGATTCGCGGGAGGGGTCAGTGTACGCAATTGTCGAGCTGCAGGGGCGGCAGTACCGGGTGGAGCCGGGCGCGAGGCTCCAGGTTCCGCTCCTCTCGGCGGAGCCGGGAAGCCGGATCGCCATAGAGAAGGTCCTCGTTCTCTCGGGGGACGAGGGCGTGCGCGTCGGGCATCCCCACGTCGAGGGAGCGAGCGTGGAGGCGACCGTTGTCCGCCACGGGCGCGGCCCGAAGGTGCTCGTCGGGAAGTACAAGAAACGGAAGGACTATCGCAGGCGCAACGGCTATCGCGACGATTACACCGAAGTTGAGATCGTCGCGATCCACGCGGCCTGAGGCGAGGCGGAATATGGCGCACAAGAAGGGTCTCGGGTCGAGTCGGAACGGTCGCGACAGCAACTCGCAGCGTCTCGGCGTGAAGGCGTTCGGCGGGGAGTTCGTCACGGCCGGCTCCATCATCGTCAGGCAGCGCGGGACGCGCTACGTCCCCGGCCGCAACGTCCGAAGGGCGAAGGACGACAGCCTCTTTTCGGTCGTCGACGGCCATGTCCTCTTCGCGAAGCACAGGAACGGCCGTCCTCTCGTCAGCGTTCTCCAGGAGACTCCCGCCGCAGAGGAGTAGTCGCGCCCGGCGCGCCCCGCCTTCGATGGCGAGCGGCGCGCCTCACGCGGACCCGGTCTTCCTGCCCCCCGCTCGTTCCTTCTCCGTCTCCCCCGCACGATCCGGCCGCTGATCGCGGCGGCGGCGCGGCTGTTGACAGGCCGGGGGCGCGTACCTATCTTGCGGTCGGGCTTCCGCTCGGGCAGGGGCGGCACGGGACGCCGCCCCTTGTCGTTGGGCAGTACGCACCTCGGGAGGGCAGCGTGTCGGTCTCCTCACAGAAGATCGTGGGGGTGATCCCTGCCCGGTATGCGGCCACTCGATTCCCCGGCAAGCTGCTCGCGAGTCTGGGCGGACGCACGGTTCTGGGGCGCGCGCACGAGCGCGCCGCGGGCGCGCGCAGCCTCGACCGTCTCCTTGTCGCGACCGACGACGAACGGATCCTCCGCGAGGTGCTGGCCTTCGGCGGCGAGGCGGTGATGACGCGTTCCTCGCACCGCTCCGGCACCGATCGCGTCGCCGAGGCCGTCTCCTCTCTCGGGCCGGAATACGCCTTCGTGGTCAACATCCAGGGGGACGAGCCGTTTCTCGACCCGGTCACAATCGACGAGCTGGCGAATGGCCTCCGATCGGATCCGGCGGCGATCTGGACAGCCGTCGCCCCCATTCGGGACGAGGAGACGCTGGCCCGTCCGGACGTCGTGAAGGCCGTGGTCGCGCGGGACAGGCGGGTTCTCTATTTCTCGAGGGCTCCCTTGCCCTATCGTCGAGAGGGGACACAAGAGCCCCGGCGCTGCTGGCATCACATCGGCGTCTATGGATTCGATCGAGGAGTGCTCGAGCGTTTTGTGCGGCTGCCCGTCTCGAGCCTCGAGGATCTCGAGGGGCTCGAGCAGCTGCGGGCCTTGGAGGAGGGGATACCGATCCGGGTCATTATCACCGAGTCCTCGTTTGGCGGAATCGACACGCGCGAGGATCTGGACCGGGCAAACCGTTTTCTTGCCGCCGAAGCGGAGGGGAGAGACAGCGGATGAGCGAGAAGTCCCCGCGGTTCATCTTCATCACCGGGGGAGTCGTCTCCTCCCTGGGAAAGGGGATCGCCGCGGCCTCGACGGGGCTCCTGCTCAAGGAGCACGGGTTGAAGGTCACGATGCAGAAGTTCGATCCCTACTTGAACGTCGACCCGGGGACGATGAGCCCCTACCAGCATGGCGAGGTCTACGTCACGGACGACGGCGCGGAAACCGACCTCGACCTGGGCCACTACGAGCGTTTCACGAGCGAGTCGCTCGGCAAGGAGAACTGCGTCACAGCGGGGCAGATCTACGACAGGATCCTCTCGCGCGAGCGAAGGGGCGACTATCTGGGCAAGACGGTCCAGGTGATCCCGCACGTCACCGACGAGATCAAGAAGGCGATGGTCGATCCCGCGAAGCGGCTCGGAGCGGATGTGAGCATCATCGAGATCGGCGGAACTGTGGGCGACATCGAGGGGCTTCCCTTCCTCGAGTCGATCCGACAGCTGCGCCTCGATCTCTCGCGGGAGCGGACCCTCTCGATCCACTTGACCCTCGTCCCGTACATCAAGGCGGCGCACGAGATGAAGACCAAGCCGACGCAGCACAGCGTCCGCGAGCTGCGCGAGATCGGGATCCAGCCCGACATCCTCCTTTGCCGCACCGAGTTCCCGATCGGCGCGGAGGCCCGCGAGAAGATCGCCCTCTTCTGCAACATCCCTCCGAAGGCGGTCATCGAGGCCCCCGATGTGGCCTCGATCTACGAGGTCCCGCTGATGTTCCATCGCGGAGGGCTCGACCGCCTGATCCTCGAGCAGCTGGGGCTCAAGCCGTCCCGCCCCATGGATCTCAGGCCGTGGGAGAGCCTGGTCCGCGTGATCCGCGAGTCGCCGCGCAGTGTGACGATCGGCATCTGCGGCAAGTACACGCACCTGCATGACGCCTACAAGAGCATCGTCGAGGCGATGGTTCACGCCGGGGCGGCCAACGGGGTCCGCGTCTCGCTGCGCTGGATCGAGTCGGAGGACGTGGAGCGCGATGGCGCGGATGCGCACCTCAAGGATGTGGGCGGGCTCCTGGTCCCGGGCGGGTTCGGGGAGCGAGGCATCGAGGGCATGATTCTGGCCGCGGGGTATGCGCGTGAGAACAGGATTCCCTTCTTCGGCATCTGTCTGGGGCTGCAATGCGCCACGATCGAGTTCGCGCGGCACAGGGCCGGGCTCGAGCAAGCGAACAGCACGGAGTTCGATCGGCAGACGCCGCACCCGGTCATCGATCTCCTGCCGGGGCAGACCCACTCGGGGGACAAGGGGGGGACGATGCGCCTGGGAGCCTATCCGTGCCGCCTTCGGCCGGGGACGAAGGCGCGCGAAGCCTACGGCGAGGATCTGATCAAGGAGAGGCACCGGCACCGCTTCGAGCTCAACAACGAGTTCCGGACGCGCCTCGCGGCGAGCGGGCTCGTGATGGCCGGGATCTGCCCCGACAACGACCTGGTGGAGATCATCGAGATCGAGGACCACCCCTGGTTCGTGGGGGTGCAGTTCCACCCGGAGCTGCGGAGCCGTCCGCGGGAGCCGCACCCCCTCTTCCGGGAGTTCGTCCGCGCCTCCGCGGCGCACCGGTGCGAGGTCGATGAAGCGGCGGGCGCGGGTAGGGCGGCCGGACGCGGAACGGGCGGCGCCGATGGGTGATCGCGGCTATCGGTTTCTCGGGCGGACGCACCCGGCAGAGCATCTCTTCGTCATCGCCGGTCCCTGCGTCATCGAGTCGGAGCAGATGAGCCTCGATGTCGCGGGGAAGCTCAGGGAGATCTGCTCGCGCCTGGGAATCGGCTATGTCTTCAAGAGCTCGTATCGAAAGGACAACCGATCCTCCGTCGAGTCCTTCGTGGGGCCTGACGCGGAGAAGGGGCTCGCGATCCTCTCCGGCGTGCGCCGAGAGATCAAGGTCCCCGTCCTGACCGATGTTCATTGCCGGGACGAAGTGGCCCCGGCGGCCGCGGCGGTCGATGTCCTGCAGATCCCCGCGTTCCTCTGCCGCCAGACGCGCCTGTTGCAGGAAGCCGCGCGCGCCTGCGGGGTCGTGAACGTGAAGAAGGGGCAGTTCATGGCCCCGGACGACATGGGGAGGGTCCTCGAGAAGCTCGAGGCGGCGCGGCCCGGCGGAGAGTTCTGGCTGACCGAGAGGGGGACGACCTTCGGCTACCGCGATCTGGTCGTCGACATGCGCGGCTTCGCGATCATGGGGGATCTCGCATCGACCGTCGTCTTCGACGTGACGCACTCCCTCCAGCATCCCGGGGCAGGGGGGGACCGGAGGTTCGCGAGGACCCTGGCCCGCGCCGCGATCGCAGCGGGCGCGGACGGTCTCTTTCTCGAGACGCACCCCGAGCCTGAGAGCGCCCTCTCCGATCCGACCACCCAACTGCCCCTCTCGTCGGTCGCGTCGTTTCTGGAGGAGATGCTCGAGTGGAAGAGGCTCTGCGGGCGCCGCGCGAGGATGGGGGAGGCATGAGCCTGCTCTCCGATCGTGCGCGGCAGATCCTCGAGACCCAGCTTCGCGGCGTCGGAAAGCTCGCGGGCTTGTGCGATGCGCCGGAACTGGCGCGCGCGGTCGAGCTCCTCCGCGGTTGCCAGGGGAGAGTGCTCGTGACCGGAGTGGGCAAGAGCGGAATCGTGGCCTCCAAGATCGCCGCTTCCTTAAGGAGCACCGGGACCCCGGCGGTCTATCTCCACCCGGTCGAGGCGATGCACGGCGATCTGGGTCTGGTCGGACCGGCCGATGTCGGGTTCTTCATCAGCAAGAGCGGCGAGAGCAGGGAGATCCTCGATCTGGTCCCGACCTTCAAGCGGCTCGGCGTGCCGATCCTCTCTCTCGTCGCGAGGGGAGAGTCCTCCCTCGCCGGTCTCTCTGATCTTGTCCTCGATGTCGGGACGATCGAGGAGGCGGGCCCGATCCAGGAAGTCCCGACGACGAGCACGACCGTCTTTCAGGTCCTCGGCGACATCCTCACCCTCCTGATCCTCTGGGAGAAGGGCCTCACCAAGGAACACTTCGCATTCCTGCACCCGGGCGGAGTGCTGGGGAGAATCGCGACCCTCCGGGTTCGGGACGTCATGAGGACAGGCGCCGCGCTTCCCCGGGCTCCGGGGGAGGCCCTTCTGATGGAGGCGCTGGTGGAGATGATCGACAAGCGCCTGGGGATGACGACCGTCGTCGATGCGGACGGCAAGCTGGTGGGGATTCTGACCGACGGCGACATCCGGAGGATCCTCCACAAGCATCGCGACGTCGAGACCCTGAAAGTGCTTCAGGTCATGACCGCGCATCCGAAAACCATTGATAGAGATGAGGTTCTCGCGAGCGCTGTCCACAGGATGGAAACGAATCCGACCGGTCCCATCACCTCCTTGGTCGTGATCGACGGGGAGGGAAAGCCAGAGGGGGTCATACATCTCCACGATTGTCTTCGCCTGGGAATGCGAGTGTCCTCCCACCTGGCATAGAACATGCTTGACCGCCCTTCCGCCGCCTCCTAGCCTGAGGCTCGGAGGTTCGGATGAAGCGGATGAAGGGGCTTCGGCGGGCCGTACGGTTCGGGCTCATCCGCGCGCTTCTGTGGCCCCTCGAGATCCTGCCGAGGGGTTGGGCTCTCCGGCTGGGCGGCGTCTACGGGACTCTGGCCTGGCGGTGTGGCAAGGCACTCCGGGAGAGCATCGATCGCAATCTCCGGCTGATCCAACCAGGTTTCGTGGACGATCGGGCCCGCTTCGGCAGGGTCTGTCTTCGGGCGCTGGGCCGCAACGCGGTCGACTTCCTGAGGATGGCGAGACTCGACCGGGCCGCCTTGGAACGCCTGATCCGTGTGGTGGGGGAGGAGCATCTGGAAGGGGCCCTGGCGCGGGGAAGGGGCGTGGTCGTCGCCACCGGGCACGTTGGCTGCTGGGAGCTGATGGCCGCTTACTATGCTCGACGGGGATACCCTGTCCACGTCCTGGCCCGTCCCCTGCGGGAGGCTTGGGCCGAGAGCTTCGTGACCGGCAGGAGAACCGCCGCAGGGGTGAGGACTCTCAGCAGGAATTCGGAGCTGATGGGCGCGGCCCGGGCGCTGCGCAGGGGCGGCATGGTGGGAATCCTCTTCGATCAGGACATGAAGGCGGAAGGGGTGCGAGTCCCGTTCTTCGGCCGGCTGGCCTTCACGCCGGTGGGGCCCGCGGCGCTCTGCAGGATGACGAGGGCCGCGCTGCTCCCGATGGCGATCCAGTCGGAGGGGGATGGGAGCCACAAGATCACGATTCTGCCTGAGGTCGAGGTGCGGAGAACCGATGACCGCGAAGGCGACCTCTATGAGATGATGGTCGCGCTCAGCGGCTCGCTGGAGCGACTGATCGAGCAGAGGCCAGAGCAGTGGGTCTGGTTTCATGATCGATGGCGGAGATCGGAGGAGGCTCGAGACGAGAGCACGGTGGTGGAGAATCGCGATGAGGAATCGGCGCGCGGCGCTTGGGATCCTCCTGCTCGGCCTTCTCGTTCCGTGCGGGTGCTCGACTCCGCAGGAGGAGCCGGGCGGCCGGAGAGAGGCGGGCTCGGGGCCGGTCCAGACGTTCCAGAACCTGGAGCTTCGTGAGACGAGCGAGGGGAAACTCGAGTGGATCCT
>VGJL01000067.1 GCA_016867495.1 Candidatus Eisenbacteria bacterium
CGCGGGACGATTCACGCACGTCGATGCTCACATCGTCGTTCCCGAGTTCTGGTCGGTGGAGGAGGCCCACGAGCGCACCGACGCCTTCGAGCGGCGGCTCCTCGATGAGTGTCGGATCGAGGGCGAGATCGCCTTCCACACCGATCCTTGCAGGCGGCTTTTCTGCAAGGTCTGCGATCTGTCCGACTGCCCGATCAGGGCCGCGGCATTCGAGCGCCGGCCGATCCTGACGCTGGAGGAAGCGACGCAGCCGGACCTGGCGCCCGGACAGCCGCCGCCTGTGCTCGCGTAGATGGATCTGCCAGTCCCCCCGACACGATCCTGACTCGATCGGCCGAGGATCGAGGCCGCATGACGAGGAGGACGCGATGCCGTCACCCGGCGGAGGTGACGCAGTGGATCCGCACGCCATGATAGAGCGCGAAGTTCGTGTACCGCTCCCTTCCGACTTCGAACACGATCCGGTCGAAGACAAGATCCTGACCGAAGCCTTCTGAAAACCTCGTCCGAGATTGACGTCCTAGAGAGCTCCCCGCTTAATGGGGCGTGCCCCTGTTGCTCTCGTGCGGATCGACCAAGGGGGGCATTCTCATGAAGCGTTCGTCGTAGAGCGGCGTTCTCCAAGGCAAGGGACGCCCGAGGCAAGAACGCGGCCCGAAGGACGCAGAGCAGGGTGGACGGGAGTGTTCCCATGAGACCGCCGACTGCGGGCGATCCAGGTCTAGCTACCGCATGCACTCCAGGACGTCGGTCGCGGTGATCACTCGGTACGAGCGACGCCCCGCGGCGCGACCAGGCGGGGCCTGCAATTCCGGCACGAACACGGCGTTAACAATGCGCTTGTCGCGGGCCCAGGGCCCGTCAGGCAGACCCTTGGCCAGGAGAGCCCGACCGATTCGGTCGACCTCGGACTCGGAGACTGGCTTTTCCGACCATTTCACTTCGCCGATGAGCAGGGCGTCATCGCCGGGCGATGACGCCACGATATCCCACTCGGGCCCGTCGCCACGCCAGAAGCGGCGTGCGGGTCCCCATGGTCCGTCCTCCCCCAGCGTCGTCCGGGTCAGCCGAGGGACCGAAGCGCGGCACAGATCTTCCCAGGCCTCAGACACGAGCCGTACGCGGTGCCGCTGCCAGATCGCAGCCCGCGCGGCTCGCCCACCCACCGCGAGCGCTGCACGCTGCGGCGCCACCACCCGGAACCACATTCGGATGAACGGATCCCCGATCTGGTACAACGATCGCTTCCCCCCGCGGTCCGGAGCGCCAAACGGCTGCTCGCGCGTCAGAAGGCCGAGTTCCTGCAACCTGCCCAATGGGCGGGTAAGCGAGGTGGCGGGCACCCCGATCCGACCCGCGATCTCTGAGAGACGATGGGCACCACCTCCGACAACGTCGAGGATTGGTCGCAGACCGGTAGCCGGGGGAAGTTCTTCCACTAGCAGGCGATCCGGTTCCGCGTGAAGCGTGCCGTTCGGGTCCAGAACGAGGGTGTCGATCGCCGCGTCCGTGTCCATCCGGAACGGCTCCGCCAGCTCCCAGTAGCGCGGAATCCCGCCCCAGGCCGCCCACGCTGAAATTGAACGCGTCGGACGGTCCATCCCTAGCGCCTTCCCAATATACCCGGCCCGCAGGGGGTGAAGCTCGAAGGCCTCGCTAGCGCGGCCGAAGAGCGGAGAAGTTCGATCGAGCTGGAACCCCTGCATCATGTGCTGAGAAGACCCCGCAAGGGCGACGCAGAGCCGGGCCGAGCGGGCCTCATGATCGATGAACCCTTGCAGGACGCTGGGCAACTCTGGGCTCGCGGCCACAAGGTAGGGAAGTTCGTCGATGACGAGGGGACCCCGCCACCCGGCATGCCCCGCTTGACGGGCAAGCGCTCGCAAGAGCGTGCGCCAGTCCGGGTACTCCGACTCGGCGAAACCGTCCAGCACCGAGGAGAGGGATTCGGCGAAGTATCGCCTCTGCACAGACCCCGCCGACTGGTCGGCCAGCGTATAGAGACCGCCCGCGAGTCGCACCCACTCGAGCATGAGCCGCGTCTTGCCGACCCGCCGGCGCCCCCAGAGGACGACCAACCCGCCGCCCTCGCGGGCCGACAGGTTGAGCAGGCGCCGCATCTCTTCTTCGCGGTCGAGGAACTTCATAGGGCCTTATTATGCCAACGATCATAATGCTGTCAAGCATAATTAGCCCGCCAACCGACGGGGCGTACTCCGCGATTGCTCCACGTGGGCCGTACACCGCGAAAACACCGCCCTCCACGCCCGCAGCGAAGCTGCTGGGAAGGCCCTCCGCCGTTCGGAGGACTCCCAGCAGCTCGTCGCCCGCCACCGGTCCGCGGTGGCCCTCCACGAATCCCTTCGGGGGCTACTTCAGCAGCACGATCGCGCGCGAGCCGGTCTCGCCCCCGCTGCGCAGCCGCATGTAGTATCGTCCCGAAGCGACCTGCGCGCCGTTCTCCCCGCATCCGTCCCAGAGGACAAGCCCCGAACCGCGGGTAGGGACGATGGTGAGCCGGCGGATGATCCGGCCCTGAACGTCGAGAATCTCCGCGGCGACCGGGCGCGATCCCGTCCCCTCGAGAGCCACCGTCACATGTCCGGTTGTCGGGTTCGGCGAGGGCGGAGATAATCTCAGTCGTTCGGATCCGAGATCCGCCGCGGCGTGGGGACCGTCATCGACTGAGGAGGGCTCGCGCACCGTGATCAGGATTCTCGGGCTCATCGGCACCGGGCTCTCCGCCGCTCGGAACAAACCGCGGCCGATCCCTCCGTTGATCGTCTCGGTCTGGTGGCGCACCACCAGCCCGTAGTCCGGCATGCCGCTGGCCCACGCCTGAACCAGCGATGTCACGTCCCACTCGAGGATCCCGATGTCCCCTTCCCGGCCCACGGTCTCCACATCGACGACTTGAGAGACATGCGCCGCCTGGTTCATCCATGTGATCTCGAACTCCTCCCATGGCTCGACGACCCGGTGCACGCTGCACGGCGAACCCTCCTGTCCAGGGCCTGTTTCGTGCTGGTCCAGCCATAGGAGGGCGCTGGCGATCTGTCTGCCCGCGATCGCCTCGAGATCGAACTTCGCGTATGTGCGAAAGAAGCCGGGCCCCCACTCGTCCGTGCTTCCGGCGCCGAGGTCCGGGAGTCCCCCGAAGTTCGCCTCGGGCATGAAGCTCGTCGTGTAGACATCCTCGACGGCCGTAAAGACGACGGCCCCGGGCGTCAGATCATGCATGTTCCGGACGGTGAGCTGGAGCCAGGCGTAGTCCGTGGGATCGGAGTAGGACTCGGTCATGGGCGAGTTGATGCAGAGATCAAGCGTGCCCGCGCCGATCTCCTTCGATACGAGCATAGGCACGCCGCTGCTGTTGCGAGCGGCGATTATCATATCCGGGTCCGTCAGCCGGGTCTGGTAGCACGTGGCCGACCAGTCCTGGAAGTCGAAGATCCAATTGTGGCTGCGCGCGAGGTAGCTGGTCAACTCCTCCATGCGCACGTGCGGTGCCGCGGCGAGCTCCGTCCACTGGTGGTTGTTGGTGTCGTTCTCGAGCAGGTAGGCGTTCAGCCCCTGCGCGTAGGCGGGGTAGTCGCTGCCCCCATAGAAGTGCAGGTGCCCTCCCTGGGCCGCGTAGTCGGCGACGTGCTGCAGGCTGGCTTGCTCGATGGAACCCCCGTGAATGGCCACGTATACGTGCGCATAGGGGGAGAGATCGAGGCCCGTCCAGTCCTCGCCGTAGAACTCGTGGAAGGGGATGCCGAGCGTGACGAGGGCCTGGCGCACCGCCGTCTCGTGAATCCCGATGAGCATCACGTCGGCCGGGATCGGATCGGAACAGCCGACGGGCCATGCGCCGATCAGGCCGCAATCGGGATTGTGTTGGCCGGCGCAGGGGGAAGAGTCATGCAGCGTGTAGGGCTCGGCGGGATTGTCGTCCAAACAGAAGAGCGGGTCCTCGCAGATGTTGCCGTTCTGGCCGAGCTGATCCGCGATGTGACCCACCCAGTCTCCGCCCTCGTTGCCGTAGATGTCGGTGCAATCGATTTGCACCGATCCGCCGCCTTGCCCGCCGATGGCGGCGCCCGAGTAGCCGAAGGCGAAGATGTTGCTCGAGAGGGTCACCAGGCCATCCCCGAGGCGGTGGAGCCCGCTTCCTCCTTCCGCGGAGGCGTTGTGGTAGAAGGTGGAGTGCGACAGCGTCGTGAGGTTGCCGGAGCTATCCCACCTGAAGATCGCGCCCCCTTCTCCGGTGGCTGTGTTGTCCGAGAAGGTGCACCAAGAGACGGCGAGATTCTCGCACCAAGCGTCGATGGCGCCACCCCGGTCGGCGCTGTTTCCAATGAAGCGACACCGATCCGCCGTGGTTGCGTCGGCTTCCGTGAAGATGGCGCCGCCGCTTCCGAACTCATTGCTCGCACTGTTCCCATAGAAGACGCATCCGGTGACAGTGCACAGCGTGAAACCATCGAGGCTAAGCGCGCCGCCTTCGAAGCGACAGGAGTTGCCGGAAAAGACGCAGTCGGTGAAGCTCACCGAGCCCATCTCGACAAGCACGGCGCCGCCATGCCAGGACGCGTCGTTCTGGAGGAAGCTGCACCCGCTGACATCGGACTCGCCGAAGGTGAACTTGATTGCGGCCCCGCGTTCCCCGCAGCGGTTTGCCGTGAATCTGCAGTCCGTGATACGCGGACTGCCGGACAGACTGGCGATGGCGCCGCCGTCTCTTGCCTGGTTGGAGTCGAAGGAGCAACCCTCGATGGTCGGCGCCGAGCCCGACCCCGATATGACCACGGCCCCTCCCGACTCGTTGGGCGCCAGGTTGTTCCGGAAGCTGCAGCCGCGGAAGACAGGCGTGCATGACGAACTGATTCGGACGGCCCCTCCGGATCCGATGTCGGAACCTGCGTAACCGTTACGCATCTCGATGTTCTCGATCACGCACCAGTCCATGTTCATCTGTTCGAAGACGAAGGCGCGGTGCTGGGTCTCCGGACTTCCCTGACAGTCGATCACGCATAGGGCGGGGTTGCCGCTCGCCGAGCGCAGCGTGACGGGCCGGTTGGGGAAGAGGATGTCGCGGTTGCCGTTTCCCGTGTAGGTCCCGTTCTCGAGCTCGACGATCGATCCGTACCATGCGCCGTCCAAGGCCGCCTGGATCGTCGGGAAGTCCCCGCTGCCGTCGGGGCGCAGCGTGTACACATGCGGGCCGCAGGCGACCGGGAAGGCGCCGATGAGATCGCAGTCGTGGTTGGGAAATGAGAAGGGGGCGCAGGGGGAGTTCGCGCACAGGTAGTAGGGATGGCTCGGGTCCCGGCAGAGGAGCGGATCGAGCGAGATGTTGCCGTTCTGCCCTTCCTGGCCCGCCAGACATCCGGTCCAGTCACCCCCGGCATTGCCGAAGACATCGCAGCAGCTCAGCGTCGCCGAGGAACCAACCACGCAGCGCACCGCCGCGTGGTCGCCGAAGACGATCATCGTATGCGCCAGCGCCGCCGTCGACCCGGAGTCGAGGTAGATGGCCCGGCCATAGGTCTCGTGCAGGGTGCAGCTCGTCAAGGTCAGGTCGCTGAACGAGCAGTAGACATCCCCGCCTCCGAGGCTCGCGGAGCGGTTGCGATGGAAGAGGCAACCCGTGGCGTTCGCCGTCGTGCCATCCTCCAGATAGATCGCTCCGCCGCCCATACCCGACTGGTCGGCGCGGTTCAGGATGAAGGTGCAGCCGGTGATCTGCAGGTCGCAGCCTGTGGGGGCGTAGATCGCCCCGCCACCCATGTCGGCGTAATTGTCGTAGAAGATGCACTGGTCGATCGTCAGCGAGGTCTCGTAGAGATCCAAAGCCCCGCCCGGGTCCAGGACATAGGCGTGCTGGATGGTGATGCCTTCCAGCAGGCTTCCTGCCCCCTGGTCATCGATGGAGAAACCGCGGTGACGGTCCGAGATGCTTCCCTGACAGTCGATGATGCACGATCCCCCGGGGCCGTTTTGGGCTCGGATCGTAAGCCGCTTGTCCAGTTGGATGTCACGATTGCCGGCGCCGGTGAACCAGCCGTCGGTGAGCTCGATCGTGTCGCCGTCGACAGCGGCATCGATCGCCGCCTGAATGGTCGCGAAGTCCCCGCCGCCGTCGGGGCGTACGACATGAGTCGCTGCGATTGCCGCTGCCGGCAGGAAGAGGCTGGCCGCCAAGCAGAAGAAAGCCGCCGGGCGGATGCTCGCCGCCGGGCGGGGACGCCGCGCCAGGCGGGATCTCGGCGCCAGACTCAATAGAGGAAAGAGCCCCATACCTGAACTCCATGACCTGGATCCCATTCCCGAATCCCCCTTCATGTGTCTGCTCATCACCAGGGCATCCTGCCCGCCAACTCCACTCCGTCGCCCATAGAAACGCGGGAGCGAGACGGAAATCACAGGGCGCACCGCCCGGAGTGGTGACGGCCGATCGCAAACCGTCATGGGCGTCGCGGTCCTGCGGGTTCCCGGCAGGACCTCGCGGGGCGGACACTCCACTGAAGGGTGTTTCCGGGCTCCGAGGCTGGTACAATCGCCCCGTTCCTGCTGTGATGACAGGGGGGTAGCCGGCGTTACATGTCACAGAAGCGACCTGTGTCCGAGCCTTCGGACCAAGAGCTGGTCCGGTTGGCCAAGGCTGATCCGGAAGGCGAGGCGTCTCGGCGTGCGGCCTGCATGCTCCTCTCGCGACATCGCGACCGGGTCTACGCTTGGTGCTATCGGCGGCTGGGGAACGCCGATGAGGCCCTCGACGCGGCGCAGGAGGTTCTGCTGAGCGCGTATCGCCACCTGTCGACCTACGAGCCCCGCGGGGAATTCGGGACTTGGCTCTACACGATCGCGCGCAATCGATGTGTCAGTCAGCAACGCCGGCCGAGCCTGATACATGATGCCGATGTCGATCCGGACCTGATCCCCGATCCCGCGAACGACCCGGCGCAGATCCTCGTGGACAGGATGTCGGAGGAGGCCCTGCTCGATCTGATCCGATCGCATCTCGATCCGCTTGAGCAGGAGGCGCTCTGGCTCCGCTGCTTCGAACAGATGCCCGTCGAGCGGATCACGGCCGTGCTGGGCATCCGTCAGTCATCCGGTGCGCGTGGGATTCTGCAGCGTGCGCGCAGGAGAATGCGCGAGGCTCTGGCGCGGACTCAGGCAACAGGGGAGGCTTTGGGGGATGAAACCTAGCTGCTACTCCCTGGAGGAACTCGTAGTGGCGGCGGAGCAGCCGCGCGGCGAGCCGCGGCGCGAGCATCTCGAGACTTGTCCTCGCTGCAGGGCCGCGCTCACAGCCTACAGGGACTTCATGGACGAACGGGATCGACTGCCCGCCGAAGCGCGTGCGGCGGAGTGCAGCGGGCGCCTCCAGGAGATTCTCGAGGCGCAGATCTTGGGAGAGCCAGTCACCCGCTCGGCGCCGGACGCCCGCCGGGCGGGTGGATTGAGAGCGGGAGATGGCCGTCGAGCGAGGCAATGGCTCGCGCGCCTGTTCGTGCAGGCGTGGCGTCCGGCATGGATTGTCGCCGCGGCATCCCTCGTCCTGGCGATCATCTTCATCCCCCGGGCGTTGCACCGCGAGGGCGAGCGGGGGCCCTCCATGCGGGGCCCCGACATGCGGGATCCGGCGTCCCCCGGCCAAGTCATGTTGGTCTCTGAGGCCCGGGTTCTCGCGGGAGGAGACCTGGAGTTCGCATGGGCTCCCACGGAAGGCGTGGATCGCTTCGATGTGCGGTTCTTCGACAAGGGCATGGACGAGGTGGCGCGGCGCGACGCTGGCCGCGCAACTTCTCTGCGCCTGAGCGCGGCCGAAAGGACGGAGATCCGCGGCGCCCATCTCTGGCAGGTGGTGGGGCTTCGCGGCGAAGAGGAGGCTGCGCGCACGCCGCTGCGGGAGATCCCCGGCCCAGGCTCGCCGGATTAGGGCGCAGGACGGATGCGCCAGGGGAGCGTCTCAGATGCGGACAGTCCGCCCTAGCTGACGGCAGGTCGCTTCGAAGTCATGTGCGAGCGTGAACAGACGCCGGGGGCTTGAATGAGGAGCAGGTGGAGCAAACGGGACTGTCGCCGGGCCATGCGGGTCGCGCGGATGACGATCCTCTCGGCTGCGCTTCTCGCGGTCGCGCCTTCCTCCGGCTCCGCCCAGTCGCTTCCCGAGGCCGCGCCCCCCGACTGGCAGGCGATCGCGAAGTCCCTCCTCCACGAGCGGCGGCTCGGACCCGCCGAGGAACTGATCCGCAGGCTGCTCGCGCAGGCGGAGCGGGAGCACGGCCGAGATGCGGCAGAGACCGCGGCGGTGCTCGATCTTCTCGTGGAGTGTCTGTGGAGGAAGGGGAGCATCGACGACGAGAAGGCGCTGGCTCTGGCGCGCAGGGCGGTCGAACTCAAGAAGACGCTGTATGGACAGGGGCACCTCGAGGTGTCGAGCAGCCTCTTCAACCTCGGGGTCATCCTCGCCAAGGCGGGAGACCTCCAGGCGGCGGACTCGGTCTTCACGTCAGTGCTGGCGACTCGTCGGGCGCGGCTTCCACGGGGGCACCCCGAAATCCTCAGCGCAGTGAACGCCCTTGCCAACGCGAAGACGATCTCGGCCGACTACATGGGCGTGGTCGATCTCTGCCGGACTGCGCTTCGGGAAGCTGAGGTTGCGGGGACACACCTCTCTTCGCCCGCGGTGACCATCAAGGGCGCGTTGGCCGGAGCGCTCTGGCAGGTGGGTCAGGTCCGGGAGGCGCGATCTCTGCGCGAGGCACTGGTGGCGCACTACGATTCCACGGGTCACCCCAGTCTGTCCGGCGCGCTGAATGACCTTGCGAACACCGAGGTCGGTTCGGGCGACTACGCGCGGGCCGCGCAGCTCTATCGCCGGGCGCTTGAGTTGGAGGAATCGCGCGCGGGTCCCACGACGCCCTGGGCTTTCAACATTCGCAGCAATCTCGCGACCACCCTCATCCGGATGGGGGAGTACGCGGCCGCTCGGCGACTGCTGGAACATGAGGCTCTGCACCTAGCGGCCGATGGACCTTGGGCGGAGCAGCGCGTGAGAGCATGCGCCCGTAGGGCTCATCTTGCCGCCGAGTTGGGCGACCGCGAGGAAGAGCTTGAGCTCCGCCGCCAAGCCCTGCGGCAGGCGGAGGAGTCCTTCCCCCCCGACCACGACCTGGTTGCCGAGGCGCTTTTCAATCTAGGCGCCACTCTTGGAACCCTGGGAAGGGTCGACGAGCAGGAGCCTCTGGTCCGGCGCGCGCAGGAGACTTGGGCCGCCCGCCTCGGGCCCGGGCATCGATTCCTGGCAGACTGCCATCTCGCACTTGGCGCCATCGCGCGCAAGCGAGGCGACCTGAATGAGGCGCGCCGGCAAATCGCGGAAGCCTTGCGGGTGGCGGTGGAACAGTCTGGGGAGGGCTCCATCGGCGTCGCGGCGACTCTGGCTGATCAGGCGGCCGTGGCCCGGGAAGAGGGTCTCCTCGACGAGGCGCGACACTGCCTCAGACATGCGCAGCAAGTACTCTCTCCGAAAGTCGGCACAGATCATCCTCTGATGGCGGAGCATGAAGCGGATCTCGCGATCGTCGAGTTGGCCGCCGGACGCCGCGCCGCCGCCATCGAGCACGCCTTCAGCGCGGAGCGCGTCGTGACCCCCCACCTCCGGCTAACGGTCCGCGCTCTTCCGGAGCGACAGGCGTTGGTGGTCGCGGGACAGAGCGCCACGCTGACGGACATTCTCCTGTCTCTCCTCGATGAGGGCGATCCTGACCCGACCCTGATATCGCAGGTCTGGGACGCGATCATTCGGACTCGGGCGCTGGCGTTCGATGAGCTTGCCGCGCGCGTTCGTCGTGATCGCTCGCCGGCGGACTCCACGCGGAAGACCGACGGCCCTTTCGAGGACCATCAGCGCGCCTCAGCCCGTCTGGCCAATCTCATCGTGCGCGGCCCGCAGAGCGCAGATCCGGAGGTCTACAGGGATCTGGTGGCCGACGCGCGTCGCGATCTGGAGGAAGCCGAGCGAGCGCTGGCAGATGCTGGAGAGCTGGAGGGAGCGGGGAGTGAGACGACCGGGCTTTCCGCCGTGACGGACGCTCTTCCCGATGGAGTCGCGCTTGTGGCCTATGCGCGGTACAGGAGGGTAGGAAGCAGAGGCCTCGATCCTTCAGGGGAACGCTATCGCGCCTTCGTCCTTCCCGAGGGCGGGGGAGCGCCCGTGTCGGTCGACATCGGCAACGCGGTCGGGGTCGATGCCTTGATCGCCGACTGGAGAGCGGAGATCTCGTTGGCAGTCCAGGGAAGCGCCAAGCATGGCGCGGCGCCGGGCAGCGTCAGTTCCGCCGACGGAACGGAGACGGGGCGCATACTCCGCGAGGCGATCTGGGATCCAGTCCTTCCGAGTCTTGGCGCGGCCGAACTCGTGCTCATCGTGCCCGACGGAGCGATCCACCTGGTGAACATCGCCGCGCTCCCTGATGAAGCACGAGGATTCCTCATCGAGGCCCCCGTGATGCTGCACCATCTCACGGCCGAACGCGAGGTCGCGGGTTTCCTGCACGAGCCCGCGAGCGGGCATGGCGCCCTCATTGTGGGCGGCCCTGACTTCGACCGTCGTTCAAGCGGACCTCGCCCCCCCGCTCCCGAGTGGGGCGAGGGGAGAGTCCTCACGGCCCTCGATCCCTTCCGCGAGGTCCGACCGGATTGCCTGGATCTTGGCGCGACGCGATTCCCCAGCCTGACGGCTTCAAAGAGGGAGGCGCGCGAAGTGGCAGATCTGTGGAGGAAGTTGTCCCTGGGGACTTCATCCGAGGAGGAGGCGTCCCGGGGGACCTCGTCGCGGGGGTCTTCGTCCCAGGGGTCTTCGTCCCGGCCGGCCCTGCCCGGGGAGAGTGGCGACTCCCGGAGTCGGGAAACCATCCTCCTTATGGGGCGGGAGGCGACGGAGGAAGCAGTGAAGCGATCGGCCTCGGGGCGGCGGCTGCTTCATCTGGCGACACACGGATACGTGCTTGATCCGGCGTGCTCGGTGGATCCGGTCTCGCCCTCGCGCGCCGCGGGACAGGATGCGCTCGCGTCCGCCGGTGTGGGCGCGAACCCGCTGCTTCTGTCGGGTCTGGCGTTGGCCGGAGCAAACCGGCGCGAGGAGGCCGCGCCCAATGACGACGATGGAATCCTGACGGCGCAGGAAGTCGCCGCGATCGACCTGCAGGGAGTGGAGTGGGCTGTGCTCTCTGCCTGCCACTCGCGGGGCAGCCGCATCCTGCGCGGCGAGGGAGTGTTCGGTCTGCAGCGCGCCTTTCAGCTGGCCGGGGCGCGCCGAGTCGTCGCGACGCTCTGGCCGGTCGGGGACGAAGCCGCGCGCGCCTGGATGCGCGCCTTCTACGAAGCGATTCTCGAGAAGGGACTCGGCACGGCCGCGGCCGTCCGCGACGCCGACCTGACATTGCTGCGCGACCAACGCAGGCGCGGAGAAGACCCGCAGCCTTTCTACTGGGGGGGATTCGTCGCGTCGGGAGACTGGCGGTGATCTCCCGGGAACGACTGCCCGACTCGCCTACTCATCGATCGATGGCTGCCTGCCGCTCTTCTCGTCCACCAGGTACTTTCGCCCCCGCACGACCGTCGTCTCGAGATCCGGATGCCGCGAAGTCACGAAGGCATACAGGACGATGGAGCAGGCGATGTTGACATTGAGGCAGGGGACAAGACCGAACTGCGGCACGGCGACCTTGTGCTTCGCCGCGGAGAGAAGGGACTCGTTTAGGCCGTAGTGCTCGCTCCCCAAGAGAAAGAGCGGTCTCTCCGGAAAGACGAAACGATCGAGGCGCTCGGCCTCCGGGTGGATCTCCACGGCGACCGTCTCATATCCCGAGTCGGGCAGCCAGTCGAGGAACTCCTGGCGAGTCGGCAGATGGCGAATCCGCTCGAAGCGCTCGATCCCGTGACTTCCGGCTCCCTGGTACCGCCGCGAGCCAATGAGGACGATCTCGCCGCAGAGGAAGGCGTGCGCCGTCCGCAACAGGTTGCCGATGTTCGTTTCCTTGTCTGGATTGTCGATCGCGACGCCGAAGGGGAGCCTCCGCGCGTCGAGATCCCGCTTGATCTCCGCGCGGCGCGGATTCAGCCGCTCGAGAAACTCGGCCTGCCGTTTCGGATCGAATCGAGCCACGGCGGCTATGATACTCTTCTCCGAAGGAGAGGTCGCTGTCATGTCCACGCGCAGTCGAGAGGCTCCCGCCGCACGCTTCTGGCAGACCGAACCCGACGGGCGGATCCTCTGCACACTCTGCCCCCGGTACTGCAGGCTCGCTGACGGCCAAGCCGGATTCTGCTTCATCCGGCAGAACGACGGCGGCGTTCTGCGAAGCCTGGGATATGGACGCCCCACCGGCTTCGCCGTCGACCCGATCGAGAAGAAGCCCCTGAATCACTTCCTCCCCGGAACGAAGATCCTCTCGTTCGGCACGGCCGGTTGCAACCTGGGCTGCCAGTTCTGCCAGAACTGGGACATGAGCAAGGCGCGGATCGACGAGCTTCACAGCCTCGATGTGACTCCCGAGGAGGTCGTCGCCGTCGCCGTGCGCGAGGGGTGCCCCTCGATCGCCTACACCTACAACGACCCCGTGATCATCGGGGAGTTCGTGATCGACACTTCGCGGATTGCGCGCGAGCGCGGGATCCGCTCGGTCATGGTCACCGCGGGCTACATCACGCCCGAGGCCCGCCCGGAGGTCTTCCGGGACATCGACGCGGCGAATGTCGATCTCAAGGGGTTCACCGAGGAGTTCTACGCCAAGGCGACGCTCGCGCACCTGGCTCCGGTTCTCGACACCCTGGTCTGGCTCAAGCGCGAGACCGATCTCTGGCTCGAGATCACGACGCTGCTGATTCCGGGACACAACGACAGCGACGACGAGATCCGCCGGCTATCGCGCTGGATCCTCGAGAACCTGGGCGCCGACGTCCCGCTCCACTTCACCGCCTTCCACCCCGACTACAAGATGACGGACACTCCCCCCACCCCTCCCGCGACCCTCCGCGGCGCGCGGAGGCTCGCGATGCAGGAGGGAATCCGCTTCGTCTATCTGGGCAATGTGCTCGACGCGGAGGGACAGACGACATGGTGCCCCTCATGCGGCAAGGAGTTGATCGCGCGCGACTGGCACCATGTGCGCCGCCGCGCGCTGAAGGACGGCTGCTGTCCGGGATGCGGCGTCTTCATCCCCGGCCGGTTTCAGTAGCCTGCGCGCACGTCTGGGCCATTGGACCCCGACGGTTCTCTTCGCCCCGCTAGGTTCGCGTTCGCGGCGCGGGGCTACGGGAACCGGTCGGGGCCACGGACGCTCCTCGTGTCGCGCTCCTGGCCCGAGCGGCGCGCGAGCTAGCATCCGGGACGCGGGCAGGCATGTCTACCCCGCCGCCTCCTCGACCAGGCCGCGCAGGGCTTGCTCCTGCGTCTCCCTCGCGAACTGGTTCCGGTAGAGACGGAAGTAGCTCCCCCGCCTTCTCAGCAGCTCCTCGTGCGTCCCCTCCTCGACCACTCTTCCCTGTTCGATCACGAGGATCCGGCTCGCCGATCGCACCGTCGAGAGCCGATGCGCGATGATGAAGCTGATTCT
>VGJL01000068.1 GCA_016867495.1 Candidatus Eisenbacteria bacterium
GCCTCGAAAGGGGCGACGACCCCGCCAGGATCGGCTCCCCCACAGGAACATGGGGGATCGCCTCATGGGCGGCCGGAAACGGCACCGGCTGTGGGCGCGGCGGGGCAGAGGGAACCTCGAACCGGCCGGCGGCAGGCGCGCGCTCGACCTTGCGAATCGCCGGCGCCCGTTGGAATCCGGTCGCGATGAGCGTCACGCGCATCTCGCTCGTGATGCCCGGGTCGACCACCGCGCCCCAGAAGACGTCGCAATCGCGCCCCGCTTGCTGCGAGATGTACTGCGCAGACTCGGTCACCTCATGGAACCCCATGTCCGGCCCGCCGACGACATTGACGAGAATCGAGCTCGCCCCCTCGATGGAGAGCTCGTCGAGCAGCGGACTCGAGATGGCCGCCTGCGCGGCTTCCATGGCTCGATTGGGGCCGCTGGCCGCGCCGCAGCCGAGAAGCGCGGCGCCTCTGTTCTGCATCACCGTGCGAACATCCGCGAAGTCGACATTGATGAGGCCGTTGCCGGTGATGATGTCCGAGATCCCGCGCGTGGCCTGAAAGAGCACCTCGTCCGCCACTCGAAGACCCGCCTGGAGATTCGCGGCGCGATCGACCAGATGGAGGAGCTTGTCGTTGGGGATGACGATCAAGGTGTCGACCTCTTCCGCGAGAAGGCGAAGCCCCTCCTCCGCGCGGCGTCCCCGCTGGGTCCCCTCGAAGAGGAAGGGGCGGGTCACGATCGCGACGGTGAGCGACCCCAGGGATCTCGCCATGCGCGCGACAACGGGGGCGGCCCCCGTGCCGGTCCCGCCGCCCATCCCCGCGGTGATGAAGGCCATGTCGTATCCCTCGAGGAGCTCGGCGAGCTGCTGGTGGTCCTCCTCGGCCGCGGCGCGACCGACCTCGGGATCGCCCCCCGCTCCAAGCCCGCCCGTGAGGGCCGAGCCGAGCTGCAGCCGGTTCTGGCAGACCGAGCTGTCCAGAGCCTGGGAATCGGTGTTCGCCACCCAGAAGGTCACGTCGCGCAGCCCCTCGGTGATCATCCGATTCACCGCGTTCGATCCGCCCCCTCCCAAGCCGATGACGGCAATGCGCGCGGGGGCCGCGCCACGGGCTTCCATATCCAGCATCCCTACCTCCGTGCCGCCCGGCCTCGCCGGGCTCGATGATTGGCCCCAGATCCTCTCCGCAGGGCCCTCGGCGATATCCCGCGGGCGACGCGACCCATCAAAGGTAGTCGCGCACCCAATCGCGGATCGGACGGCGGAAGATCGAAAGGATCCCCTTCCCCCCGCCTGCCCGCCCGCGCTCCAGCTCCGATGCATAGAACAGCAGACCCAGGGCCGCGGCGTGCTGCGGCAGCCCCTCCCCATCCGGCAGACCCTCCACGGGACGGGGATACCCCACTCGCGCCGGGATGCCCAGCGTCGCCTCCGCGAGCTCCGTGAGTCCCGGGAGCAGGGCCGTGCCTCCCGTCAGGACGACCCCCGCCGCGAGCAGATCGGTCGCCTCGCAGCGCTCCAGCTCGTGGAGCACCAGGGTCAGGATCTCCTCGGCTCTCGGCTCGATGATCGCGGCGAGCACCTGCCGGCTGATCTGGCGGGGCGTGCGGCCGCCGACGCCGGCCACCTCCACCATCTCGGCGGGCTGGACTCGCGAGGAGACCGCGTATCCGTGGCGGACCTTCAGCTCCTCCGCCCGATCGCTCGGCGTGCGAAGCCCGATCGCGATATCCTGCGTCAGATGGCGTCCGCCAAGGCCGAGGATCGCCGTGTGGCGAATCACGCCCGACTGGAAGATGACGATGTCGCTCGTGCCGCCGCCCATGTCGACCAGCGCGACGCCCAGTCCCCGCTCGTCATCCTCGAGGACGGCCAGGGAAGCGGCGATCGGCTGCAGAACCAGCGACTGGACTCCGAGACCCGCCCTGGAGATCGCGCGCAGGAGATTCCGCAGGGGTGCCGTCGCCGCCGTCACGATGTGCACCTCGGCCTCCAGCCTGACGCCGGACATCCCGACCGGATCGCGAATCCCCTGCTGCTCGTCGACGGCGAAGCCGCGGGGGATCGCATGGAGGATCTCCCGGTCGGCCGGGATCTTGACCGCCCGCGCGGCATCGAGGACGCGGTCGATGTCTTCCCGGACGACCTCCTTCTCTCTGCGGCTGATTCCGATCACGCCGCGGCTGTTGATGCCGCGCACATGATCTCCGGCAATCCCGACCCAGACATCCCGGATCGAGAGGTCGGCCATCCTTCCGGCGGACTCGACCGCCGCCGAGACCGCGTCGACGGTCGCCTCCAGGCTGACGAGATTGCCCCTGTCCATCCCCTCGCACGGAACATCCGCCTGCCCGAGAACCCTGATCCCCCCCTCCGGCAACGGTTCACCCACGATGCAGCAGACTTTGGTCGTCCCGATGTCGAGGCCGGCGATCGTGTTCTTCGCGCCCATGGGATTATGCCCGCCTCTGGTTGGGGCCGGGTTCCTCGCCGCCTTGGGGCGCCTCCCCCGCTGTGCGCACCACGATGCGCCCCTCGAAACGGAGGTCCAGCACGAGGTCGGTCGCGCCGCGCTTGCGCTGGTCGCTGAGCACGCGAGGGATGTTGTCCCAGAGCTCCTCGTGCTCGCCCGGGAAGAAGAGGATCATCACAGGCTGCGACCTGAGATAGGCGCGCGCCCCGTCGCTCGTGACCTCGATCTCGGAGATCTCGCGCCATAGATCGAGCCTGCGCTCGCGGATCGTCTCGATGAGGCGGACGATCGACGCCGTCTGTGCATCCACCTGCGAACCGGCCCGCGGGACCGCTCCCGGCATCGGGCGCACGATCGGCAGGTCCTCTGTGTCGGCCGCGCCGGCCCCTTCGATGAGATACCCGTCCGCGGTGATCAGACCGTCCCCGAACCCCACCAGCGCCGCGGCCGGCTCCCTTTCGGTCACGGCGATCCGGAACCTGTGGAACCAGCCGTATCCTAGACGGAGCGTCTTGATGCGGGGACACTCCGCGACGCGCGCGCGGATCTCCGCCGGCCGGCAGATCCACCAGGGATCGCCGGCGCGCACACCGGCGATGTCGAGGATCTCCGCCGTGCAGACTGCCCGATTGCCGGAGATTTCAATCGCCTGGATCGAGAAGGGGTGCCACCGGGACCAGCGATCGCGCTCGTGGATCGCTCCTCCGAGGATCGCGACGATCGCGAGAAAGAGAGTCGCAAGGGCCAACCGGCGTCGGCGTTCGCGTCTGGGCCTGCTCTCGACCACACGACGCCACTCGACGGCGGCCCAGCGCCGATCCAGCTCGCTCACGCCTCTTCCCCCCGGGACTGCCCGGATCCCGCCGCCCCCGATGGAGCGACCGCCCTGTCGCCTGTCATCGCTCGCGCATCCGCGCGGCGCGCCCTTTCGCTCATGATTCGATCGCCCCACCGATAGACATCCCCTGCCCCGAGGGTCAAGAGGATATCTCCAGGCTCCAGCAGACCGTCGCACACGCGCGCCGCATCGTCGGCGTTCGAGACCATGTGGATGTCGGGGTGGCGCGCCTGCCCCCGGATCGCGGCGAGGATAAGGGAGGAGGAGACCCCCGGCAAGGCTCTCTCGCCCGCCGCGTAGATCTCGCCGAGGAGCAGGACATCGGTCATGGCGAGCGCCGCGCCGAACTCCTGCTGAAGCGCCCTGGTCCTCGAATACCTGTGCGGCTGGAAGAGGGTGACGATCCTCCGGCCCCAGATCTCCCGGGCGGTGGAGAGGACGGCCGCGATCTCGGTCGGGTGGTGCCCGTAGTCGTCGACGTGGAGAACGCCTCCGGCCTCGGATCGGATCTCGAGGCGCCGCCCCACGCCGCCGAAGGTCGCCAAGCTCTCCCGGATCGTCGCGATCCCCACCCCGACCTCCCGGGCGACGGCGTAGGCCGCCAGGGCGTTCAGGACATTGTGGCGGCCGGGGAGGGCGAGCTCGACCTCCTCGATCCCCTCGTCGAGGTACCGGACGCGGAAGCGCGACCTGTATCCGTCCGCCCGCGGATCGAGCGCGGCCACCTGGTTCTCCTCGCCGAATCCGTAGGTCACGCACCGCTTCGGAACCCGCCTGATCACTTCAAGCACGTTCGGATCGTCGCCGCAGACAATCGAGACGCCATAGAAGGGGACCCGGCGAAGGAAGCGGAAGAAGGCCTCCTGGATGTCCGGCAGGCTCCGGTAGTGATCGAGGTGCTCGCGGTCGATGTTCGTTACCACCGCGATCGTGGGGTTCAGGTCCAGAAAGGACCCATCGCTCTCGTCGGCCTCGGCGATCAGGAAGTCCCCACCCCCTAGCCGAGCATTGGAACCCACGGCCCGGATCCGCCCGCCGACGACGACCGTCGGGTCGAGGCCGGCGGAGGCGAGGAGATGCCCGGTCAGGGAGGTTGTCGTCGTCTTGCCGTGCGTTCCGGCAACGGCGATTCCGGTCTTCAGGCGCATGATCTCGGCGAGCATCTCGCCCCGCTTGAGCATCGGCTTGCGCAGGCGGACCGCCTCGCGAACCTCGGGATTCGATCGCCGGATGGCGGAGGAGACGACGACCAGATCGGCATTCGCGACGAGCTCGCCCCGATGCCCGATCTGCACCCGGATGCCGAGGCGCTCGAGCCTTTCGACCGCCTCCCCTCGGGCCAGGTCGCTTCCGGCGACGCTGTAGCCGAGGTTGTGGCAGACCTCGGCGAGGCCGCACATGCCGGTGCCGCCGATGCCGACGAAGTGGATCCTACGAACCTTGGCGGGCGACATGCTCCCCTCTTGCGCTCCTGCGCGGCATCCTACGGGGAGCCTCCGGGGCAGGCAACGGCGCCTGCTGCGGCCCATCCGTCCCCTCCGCGACGCGGCGGATGGCGCGCACGAGCCTGTCGGTCGCCTGCGGGCGGGCCAGCCGCATCGCATGGATCGACATGTCCCTCAGGCCTCGCGGGTTCTTGATGAGCTCGTCGATCTTGGCCGCCAGGACCTCCCCCGTCAGTTCCGCATCAGGGACCAGGATCGACGCTCCCGCGGCGACGAAAGGCTCCGTGTTGTGCATCTGGTGGTTCGCGGTGGCGTGCGGGAACGGGATCAGGATCGAGGGCCGCCCCGAAGCCGCCAGCTCCCCCAGGGTCAAGGCTCCCGAGCGGCAAACGACGAGATCGGCCAGGGCGTAGGCGTCTCCCATGTTCGGGAAGAAGGGACGGACCCAGGTTCGTATCGGAATCCTGCGGCACCGTTCGATCATCCAGTCGTAGTCCTTCTGGCCCGACTGGAGGAGGAACTGGATGTCCTTGCGGCCCGCGAAGAGGGCCATCGCGTCCAGAATCGCCTCGTTCAGGTGATGCGCGCCCTGGCTCCCGCCAAAGACGAAGACGGTCTTCCTGGCCTCGTCGAGGCGGAAGAGGCGCAGAGCGCGACTCCGGCTGCCCGCCGCCACGCCTTCCCTGAGCGGGATTCCCGACAGGCGGAGGTGGTCTCGCCTGGGAAAGAACCTCCTCGACGAGCTGAAGGTGATGTGGACTTCCCGCGCGAAACGGCTGGCGATTCGATTGGTGAGACCGGGAATCGAGTTCTGCTCGTGGAGGATGACGGGGACGCGCGCGATCCAGGAAGCGACCAGCACCGACGCCGACGCGAATCCGCCGGTCGCGAAGACGACGTCCGGCTTCCACTCTCCGATGAGCCTCCTCGTCTTCAGCACGCAGCGCGCCGCGGCGACCAAGGCGCGAATCTGGCGCGGGCCGACGCGCCGCGGCAGCCCGACGACAGGGAACCCGCGGAACTCGTACCCCTCCTGCGGGACCAGCGAGGCCTCGATGCCGGTGATCGAGCCAACGAAGAGGATCTCGGCCGCGGGGTGCGCCCTGCGCAGCGAGTCGGCGACGGCGAGCGCTGGAAACAGGTGCCCTCCGGTCCCGCCGCCGGCGAAGAGGACCTTCATGGCCTATGGCCGCCCACGGTGGACCAGTCCCTCGCGGCTCCCCTCACCGCGCGTCTCGAGATGGAGAGGAGGATGCCGACGGCAAGGAGATTCGCCATCAGCGACGACCCTCCGCAGCTCAGAAACGGCAGCGGCACGCCCGTGACAGGCCCCATCCCGAGATTCACCGCGCCGTGGACCAGCACATTGATCGCCAGGTTCCAGGTCAGACCCGCCGCCAGGAGGCTGCCGAAGCGGTCAGGCGCTCTGCGCGACGTCGCGATCCCGAAGAGTATCAGCGCGCCGTAGGTCAACAGGAGAAGTGTGATCCCCAGAAGTCCCGTCTCCTCTCCCACGATGCCGAGAATGAAGTCGGTGTGGGGAAAGGGCAAGAAAAAGTACTTCTGGAGCCCGTTTCCGAGGCCCAAGCCGAGGATCCCTCCTGAGCCGACCGTCGTGATGCTCTGGTCGACCTGGTAGGCGACCTCGCGGCCGGCGAGGCCGAGGAAACCGAAGATGCGTTCGCGCTGATAGGGGCGCATGAGGAGGAGGGCCAGAAGGGCGGGCGGAGCCGTGGCGAGGCCGAGCCATCGGATCGAGAGACCGCCGACGTAGAACACTCCCACCGCGAGGAGAAGGATGAAGAGGGCCATGGAGAGGTTTGGCTGCAGGGCGACGAGGCCGGCGACGAGGAAGGTCGCGAGAGCCGGGACGACGAAGAGGCGGCCGGGAGGAAGGATCCCTTCCTTTCCCGACAGATAGAAGGCGAGAAAGATGACGAGGCCGACGCGCGCGAACTCGGAGGGCTGGATCGTCACTCCCTGGACGGAGAGCCAGCGCGCCGCGCGCACCCCGTGCGCGACTCCGAGGCCGAGGACCAGCAAGAGCAGCCCGAGAATCCCGGCCCCGAGCGCAGTCCACGCGACCGGCTTGCGCCTCAGCCACTGGTAGTCGAGCGACCAGAAACAGGCGAGGAGGATGAGCCCCGCCAGCAGCTTGGAGAGCTGCGACTCGAAGTAGAAGGCCGGGGACTTCCCCTCCGCCACGCTGAGAACCGCGCTCGACGAGAAGACCATCACCAGGCCGAAGCAGCAGAGAAGCAGGCAACAGGTCAGGATCCCTCGCTCCGGTCGGGTCGCAACAGACGGTAGAATTCTCATTCCCCACACCCCCCGGGAGGAACGGCCCCGATCGACTCGCCGACGAGCCGGCGGAACAGGTCTCCCCTCTCCTCATAGTTGGCAAACTGGTCGAAGCTCGCGCACGCGGGCGAGAGCAGGACGATCTCGCCCCGGCGCGCAATCGCGCGCGCGCGCAGAAGGGCCGCCCGCAGATCCCCGACCATTTCGCACAGATCCGCCCCCCAGCGGGACCGGATCTCCTCGGCCGCCTCTCCGATCAGCAGGACCTTCCTGCACCTGCCGCGAACGAGCGGGGAGATCGGGCCGAAGTCCTGCCCCTTGCCACGTCCCCCGGCGATCAGGATCAAGGGTTGTTCAAAGGCCCGGAGCGCCGTCGTCAGGGAATCGGTGTTCGTCGCCTTCGAGTCGTTGATGTAGAGGACTCCGTCCTGGAGCCCGACCCGCTCCAGCCTGTGGGATAGACCCGCGAAGCCGCGAAGAGACGCCACCAGCCCCTCGGAGGGAAGAGGGAGCGGGGCGACGAGCGCGAGCGCCGCCAGGGCGTTGGCGCGGTTGTGCGCCCCCGGTAGCGATAGCTCGTCGGCCCCGCAGAGAGTCGTCTCCGTTGCGTCGAAGCGGACGCCGATCCGCCCGGCGCGGATGAAAGTCCCCTCCTCCCCGCGATCCTCCATCCTGAAGCGCAGGATCCGAGGGCTGAAGCGGCGCGCCACCTCCTGCGCGAGATCCTCCGCCTCGCCCAGGACGGCGTGATCCGTCGGTCCCTGGTTGCGGAAGATCCCCATCTTCGCCTCGCGGTACGAGGAGAGGTCATGGTGGCGGTCCAGGTGATCGGCGGTCAGATTCAGCAGGGCGGCCCCCCGCGGCCGGAACGACTCGATGTCCTCGAGCTGGAAGCTCGAGATCTCCGTGACCAGACATGCCCCCTCGCTCGCGCGCAGGACGCCGTCCGAGAGGGGGCGCCCGATGTTCCCCACGAGCTCGTTCGCGCGGCCGCATCGGCTGAGCAGGTCGGAGGCCCACGCGGTCGTCGTCGACTTGCCGTTGGTCCCGGTGATGGCGAGGATCGGCCCCCTGGCGAGACGCGAGGCCAGCTCGATCTCGCTCCAGATCGGAATCCCCCGCTCGCGCGCCCGAGCGAGAAACGGGATCGACCCGGGTACGCCCGGGCTCTTGACGATTCTGTCGAGCGAGTCGAGAAGCCCCAGGGGGTGCTCTCCCCAGAGAAGGCGCGCCCCGGCCCGGGCCAGTTCCCTCAAGGCCTCCTCCTCTCCCCTGGGCTCCGCCAGATCGAGGCAAACCGGGTGCGCCCCCTCGCTGAGGCAGAGGCGCGCCGCCGCGAGGCCGGAGCGGGCCATGCCGAGGATCCCGATCCTCTCGCCCCGATAGATTCCCGCGACACGCTCCATCGTCATCCTCACTGGAGCTTGATCGTCGAGAGGGTGAGAAACGCGAGGAGGATCGAGATGATCCAGAACCGGACGACGACCTTCGTCTCATGCCATCCGACGAGCTCGAAGTGGTGGTGGATCGGCGCCATCTTGAGGACGCGTTTGCCCCGCCACTTGTAGCTCAGGACCTGGGCGACGACGCTCAGGGTCTCGATGACGAAGAGCCCCCCCACGATGACGAGCAGCAACTCACGCTTGACCAGGATCGCCATGGCTCCGAGCGATCCCCCCAGGGCCAGCGATCCGGTGTCCCCCATGAACACCTGCGCAGGGTGGGCGTTGAACCAGAGGAAGCCCAGGCAGGCCCCGAGGAAGGCGCCCGCGTAGACGGCGAGCTCTCCGCAACCCTCGAGATAGGGGATGTTGAGATAGCGGGCGAAGACCGCGTTGCCGCTGACATAGGCGATGATCCCGAGCGAGATCGCCGGAGGTATCACCATGCCCGTCGCGAGACCGTCGAGCCCGTCGGCGAAGTTGACGGCGTTCGAGGTCGCCGTGATGACCAGGATCACGAACGGCAGGTAGATGAGCCCCAGCTCGATGTAGCGCTCCTTGAGGAAGGGGATCGCGGTGCGCGTCGTCATCTCCCCGTAGGGCTGGATCGCGAGAATGATCAGGCCGACCACGGCGCCGACGACGATCTGCCCGGCCAGCTTGTAGCGGCCGAGGAGGCCCTTCGGGAGGCCGCGCACGACCCTCAGGTAGTCGTCGACGAAACCGAGGACGCCGAGGCCGAAGGTGACCAGGAGCATGATCCACACGGCCTCGCTCCTCAGATTGGCCCACAGGAGGGTCGGGAGGATGATGGCCGATAGGATCAGGATCCCGCCCATGGTCGGCGTTCCCCGCTTGCCGTGGTGGGCGGCCGGGCCTTCCTCCCGGATGACCTGCTCGAGACGCATCCGCCGCAAGCGGGCGATCAGGTACGGGCCCACGACGAAGCTCAGGAGGAGCGCGGTGATCGTGGCGTAGGCGGCGCGGAATGTGATGTAGCGAAAGACATTGAAGGCCGAGAAGAGATCGCGCAGCGGATAGAGAAGTTCATAGAGCATCTCGGATCACTCCTCGCGTTCGAGCCTTGTCAGGCAGGCCTCGTAGGCCTTCTCCATCGCCGTCATCCTCGAGCCTTTGAACAAGACGACGTCCCCCCGCTCAAGCCTCCCCGCCAGGTCGTCCGCGAGATCCTCCTCCGTGTCGTAGACGCGGGCCGGTCGAGCGCCTCCGCTCGCCCGCAGAAACGACTCCGCGAGGGGCCGGCATCCCTCCCCCAGCAGGAAGAGGCCATCGAGCATGGCGGCCTTCTCTCCGAGCCTGCGATGCGCTTCCTCCGTCCGGTCGCCGAGTTCCCGCATCTCGCCGAAGGCGAGCCAGCGTCTGCCCCCCCGGCGGAGGGCGGAGAGGAAGTCGACCGCGGCCTCGCTCGATTCGGGGCTCGCGTTGTAGCAGTCGAGGATGGCGGTCGCCGGACCGAGAGGCCGCGGCTCCATCCGCAATGGACGCGGCCGCGCCCGCTCGAGACAGGCGCGGACGACGCCGCCGTCCAAGCCGAACGTCTGCGCGAGGAGCGAGGCGGCGAGAGCGGCCTGCAACGCCCCCCTGCCTGGACAGCGCAGGCGCACATCGCCGGTGTAGGAAGTCCGGAAACGCGTCTCCGCAAGGTCCCACTCGACCAGATCGGGACGGAAGTCCGCCCCCTCGCCGATCCCGAAGGTCCTTCTCGGGAGATCCTTGATCTCGCGGGGAAGCCGCTCGATCAGCCAGGGGTCGGCCTCGTGGAAGAAGACTCCGCCGGGCCTCATCGCGCGCACAGCCTCGAGCTTCTCCGACAGAATCGCCTCGCGCGTCCCGAAGGGCCCGATATGCGCCCAGCCGATCGTCGTGATCACGACATGATCGGGATCTGAGATCCTCGCCAGAGGGGCGATCTCGCCGGGGTGGTTCATCGCCACCTCGACCACGGCCCACCGGTCTCCGGGGCCGATCCCCAGGATCGTCAGGGGGACGCCGATCTGGTTGTTGAGATTCCCGCGCGTGGCGTGCGTCGATCCGGCATCGGACAGGATCTCGGAGATGCGGTCCTTGGTCGTCGTCTTCCCGCTCGATCCGGTCACGGCGATCACGACCGCCGGCATCGATCTCCTGTGGGCCGCGGCCCATCTCTGCATCGCGCGCAGCGTGTCGTCCACGACGATGAGGGGGAATCCGCGCGGCAGGGGCCCGAGGGGACGACCCTCCTCCACGATCGCCCCCCCTGCCCCTCTGGCCGCCGCGTCGCTCACGAAGTCGTGGCCGTCGCGGTCTCCTCGCAGCGCGACGAAGATCTCGCCCTCCATGAGCCGCCTGGTGTCGATCGAGACCTGCCCCGGCCGCAAGGCGCGGTCGAGGACCTGTCCACCCGCGAGGCGGCCGCCGCACATGGAGGCCACGCGGGCGAGCGTGAGGTCCGTCATCGGACCCACCCGGCCGCGGCGAGGGCGCGCCTGGCCATCTCTCGATCGTCGAACGGGCGGCGTCCTGCGGCCGACTCCTGGTAGTCCTCGTGTCCCTTGCCGGCCAGCAGAACGGTGTCGCCCCTTGCGGCCATCCGGATCGCGGCCTCGATCGCCTCCCCTCGATCGGGGAGCAGCGCGTCGGGCTCCTTCCCCTCGGCGATCACGCCTTCCCGGATCGCTCTCAGGATTTCGCCTGGCTCCTCGCTCCTCGGATTGTCGTTCGTGAGGACGATCCGATCCGCCCGCCGCGCGGCGATCGCGCCCATCTGCCTCCGCTTGCCTTGGTCCCGATCGCCGCCGCAGCCGAAGAGCGCGATCAGCTTCCCATCGGTCAGGGGACGCAGCGCGTCCAGGACGCGGGCCAGCGCGTCGGGAGTGTGCGCGTAGTCGACCACCACAAGGAAAGGCTGTCCCCGGTCGATCCTCTCCATCCTTCCCGGCACGGCGATCGAGGCCTCGAGCGCCCGCTCGACGGCATCGGCCGGCAGCCCCAGGGCGAGGGCGGTCGCGTAGACGCAGAGGACGTTCCAGCCGTTGTACAGGCCGACGAGGGGGCTTCGCAGAACGCGGATCCCCTCGGGCCCGCGCACGCGGAGGGCTGTTCCGGACGGCGATGTCTCGATCTCGCGAAGCTGGACGAAGCACTCTTCCGATTTGCCGTAGCCTAGGATGGTGTCGGCGCTCCCGCGGACGAGATCCGCGAAGGCGGGATCGTCCATGTTCACGACGGCGAGCGCAGGCGAGGCGTCCCCGCGCCCGTCCGGATGGAAGAGCTTGCTCTTCGCCTTCAGGTACGCGGCCTCGGTCCCGTGGTAGTCGAGATGGTCCCTCGTCAGATTCGTGAAGACGACCGCCCTGAACCTCGTGGCGTAGATCCGATCCTGATCCAGGGCGTGGGACGAGATCTCGGCGGCGACCGCTCCGTATCCCTCGGCAAGCAGGCTCCGGAGCGCGCCCTGGAACCGCGGCGCGTCCGGCGTCGTGTGGCTGGGGGAGCAAAGCGCGCCCGGCCGTCCGATCCCGAGCGTGCCGATGACGGCGGCGGGAACGCCGCAGGCTTCCCACACGGATTGGAGCAGCCAGCTCGCCGTCGTCTTCCCGTTGGTTCCCGTGAAGCCCGCGACCTGCATCAGGTGCGAGGGATCGCCGAAGTGCCGGGCCGAGAGGATGGCCACCGCCTTGCGCGCGTCGCTCACCGGGAGGTAGGTTCCGATCCCGTCGTAGGGAGGCTCCCCCACGATCGCGCAGGCGCCGCGGGAGAGGGCATCGGGGATGTGGCTGCGGCCATCGCTCCTTCCCCCGCGAATCGCGACGTAGAGGGATCCGGGCGCGATGAGCCTGCTGTCCTGCTCGACCCTCTCGACCTTGCCCGAGGGCCAGGGCGACGGGAGCGGCCCGCTGACGAGATCCCGCAGGATGGAGGGGACTTCCTCGAAGGCGATCAATTCCCCTCCGGGACTCCTGCCCCGTAGGCGCGGCAGGAGTCGCTCGAGAGCCAGAGGACGAGACGCCCGGCGGGCCCTGTCGTCGAGCCGGGCTCGGGAGACTGCTCGATGACCCAGCCGGAGCCGCGGGCATCGATCTCGAGGCGGTGCCACCTCGCCCTCACGCAGGCATCGCGCAGCGAGAGCCCGAGCAGATTCGGAACCCCCTTTCCCGCGCCCAGGCTGTCCTCGTCCGAGAGGATCAATGTGACGACCTTCCCGGGCTTGCACCGACTTCCCGACTTCGGCGACACGTCGACGATCCGCTCTCCCCGCCCGACCAGATGCGGGAGCAGCCCCGCCTCTCTCAAGACCTTCCTTCCAAGGCTCGGAGGCAGGCCCTCGAGCGGAGGGACCGTCGACTCCGGCTCGTCCTTTCCCGCCACCCAGTTCTGCTTCTCCCCCCCCTTCTCCATCGGGCGCGCCTCGAGCCGGTCGACATCCTCCAGGATCCTCGCGAAAACAGGGGCCGCCACCGAGCCTCCCCAGATCGAGGAACGCGGCTCGTCGATGACGACGAGGCAGACCCAGCGCGGGGCGTCGTAGGGAGCGAAGCCGACGAAGGAGGCGACATAGCGTTCGGTGCTGTAGAGCCCTTCCTGGCGGATATACTTCTGCGCGGTCCCGGTCTTTCCCGCCGAGAAGAGCCCCTCGACCTCCGCCTTGCTGCCGGTTCCGTCGGTCACGACCCGCCTCAGCATCGAGCGAAGCGTCGCGGCCGTTTCGGCGGTCAGCACCCGGCGGACGATCTCGGGTTCCCGTCTTTCTCGCACCTCGCCGTCCGCTTCCCGGATCTCTCGGACCAGGTAGGGCTTCATCAGCAACCCGCCGTTGGCCACGGCCGCGTAGGCCATTGCAAGCTGGAGGGCCGTGCAGGAGATCTCCTGGCCGAACGCCTGCGTGACCAGCGAGCGACTCGACCATGTGGAGGGATCCGGGATCCTGCCCCGTTCCTCTCCCGGGATCTCCACGCCGGTCGGGACTCCGAAGCCGAGGAGGCGCTCCATCCGGTAGAATTCCTGATCGCCCGC
>VGJL01000069.1 GCA_016867495.1 Candidatus Eisenbacteria bacterium
GTCGGGATCTTCTCGATCGTCCTCGGGATCGCGAGCCTCGTGAACCTCCACGTCAACAAGATCCAGAGGCGGGACGCGGGGACGAAGTACAGCTACATCCTGCTGGCGGGCCTTCTCTACATGATCGTCTCCGCGATCCTGACCGGGACCGGCCAGCAGAGCTTCTTCATGAAGGGGTACATCGCGGTCCTGAACCCGATCACATCCACGATGTTCGCCCTGCTGGCCTTCTACATCGCCTCCGCGGCCTTCCGCGCCTTCCGAGCAAGGAGCCTGATCGCCACGATCCTCCTGGTCTCGGCGGTCGTCGTCATGCTGGGCAGGGTGCCCGCGGGCGAAGACCTGATCCCGGGAATCGCCAAGGTCTCCGACTGGCTGCTCAACGTCCCCAACATGGCCGCGAAGCGGGCGATCTCGATCGGCCTCGGGCTGGGCGGCTCCGCGACCGCGCTCAAGGTCGTCCTGGGGATCGAAGCTCCCCACCTCAGGTAGGAGGCGGCGATGGCAGGGACAAGAGGCTTCCAGCTCGAACGCCACCTCGTCTTTCTCTTGATCTTCCTCGCGGTCCTCGTGCCGCTCTTCCTTCCGGCTCCCAAGACCGTTCGCGTCACGCCGGAGGTGAAGTCGGTCTACGACCGGATCGAAGGGCTGCAGGCGGGCGAGATCGTCATGCTCCCCTGCGAGTACGACCCCTCCATGGCCGCCGAGATGTCGCCCATGACGATGGCCGTCCTCCGCCAGTGCTTCCGGAAGGATCTCCGCGTTCTGGTGACCTGCCTGGTCTCGAACGGGGTCTCTCTCGTGGAGTCGGAGCTGCGGCAGATGGCGGAAGAGTGGGGACGGAAGTACGGGGAGGACTACGTCTATCTCGGCTACAAACCGTATCCCGGAATCGTGATCATGGCGATGGGAGAGGACTTCCGCGTCCCATTCCCCACCGACTACTACAACACGCCGCTCGATGAGATCCCGATGATGAAGGGCGTCAAGAACTACCAGAACGTCGCCCTGGTCCTCACGATCAACTCCACGAGCGGGATCGACTACTGGATCATCTATGGGACCGGCCGCTACAAGTTCCCGCTCGCTTGCGCTTCCACGGCCGTGATGGCCCCCAACTACTACAACTACCTGCAGTCCGGACAGCTCTTCGGGTTGATCGGCGGGTTGCGCGGGGCCGCTGAGTACGAACAGCTCGTGGGCCACCCCGGGAAGGCGGTCAAGGGGATGCTCGTCCAGTCGGTGTCGCACATCCTGATCGTCGCCTTGATCCTGCTCGGCAATGTGATCTTCATCGTCGAGCGCCGCCGAAGGAGGAGCTAGAGGCCATGGAACAGCACATTCTCTACACGATCGCGGCGATCCTCTCGGTGGCGATCTTCACCTTCCTCTGGAGGGATAACCCGTTCTACAAGTTCGCGGAGCACCTGGTGGTGGGCGTCTCGGCGGGTTACTTCGTCGTCATCCTGGTGACGACGTCCCTCATTCCGAAGCTGCTCGACCCGGCCAAGCGGGTTCTCGCCGGCGCCTCGACGACGCTCCTCGATCCGCTCGTGGTCATCCCCGCGATCCTCGGCCTTCTCCTCTTCACCCGATTCATCCCGAAGTACGCCTGGATCTCGCGCATCCCGATCGCCTACATCCTTGGCGTGGGCAGCGGCGCGGCGATTCCCCTGGTCCTCCAGACCTACGTGATCCAGCAGATCTATCCGACCATGACCCTGTTCCAGCCCGGTTCGTTCAACGGGACCGGCGCGCTCGTGAACAACATCCTCATCCTCGGGGCTGTCCTCTGCGGCCTGGCCTACTTCTTCTTCTCGGCCCGCCACGAAGGAGTCATCGGCGGGATGTCGAAGGCCGGGATCTGGATCTTGATGATCGGCTTCGGGGCGAGCTTCGGCTACACGGTCATGAGCCGGATCTCGCTCCTCTACGGGAGGGTCGATTTCCTCGTCTTCGAGTGGGCCGGGCCCCTGGTGAGGCTGATCTCAGGGTAGACGGGTCAGATCTCGATCGGCTGCAGCTCCGGAATGTAGGGTCCCCAGGACTCTTTGCGCAGCGTCGTGGGAATCGACAGGCAGGGTGACCAGGTGGGCTCGTGCGGCTCTCGGACCAGCCGGACGCCAGCTTCTGCGAGCGTCCGGTTCGATTTTCGCCGGTTGCACTTGACGCACGAGAGGACGCAGTTGGTCCAGCTCGTGCGACCGCCCAGCGATCGGGGCAGCACGTGGTCCACGGTGAGGTCCTCGATCGGAGGCTTCGCGCCGCAGTACTGGCAGATGTTGCGATCCCGCCGGTAGACGTTCCGGCGCGAGAAGGTCACCCTCCGGCGCGGCACCTCGGCGTAGTGGCTCAGGAGCACGATCTCGGGCACCTTGAGCCGGTAGCGAACCGCGCGGACGTGCGGCTCGCCCTCCGCCACGGCCAGACTCGCCCACGAGTCGAAGTCGTGCAGACTCGCGTCCCCTGGATGGACCGCCCGGGCGGCCGCCCGATAGAGCAAACAGAGCGCGGTCCGCACCGAGGTCGTCCCGACCGCGGTCCAATACCGGTTGAGGACGAGGGCCCTTTCTTGGAGTACCATATCGCTGCGGCAACCTCCGCCCATGAGAATACCAGATCCGGACCAACAAGGGGATCGGTGAAGTGGAATACTTGCTCGAGGGGAATCTGGGAGCCGGCTTGCAGCGCTGGTCGCTACGAGTAGGTCGCAACGGGATCGGGCGTGAACAGGACAACGCCGTCGTCGTCGCCCACCGGACGGTTTCCCGCCACCACGCGGAGATCCGGATCGACGGGGACCGCATCGAAGTCGAAGATCTGCAGAGCCGAAACGGCACCTTCGTGAACGAGGGCCAGATCGCGACCGCCACCGAACTCCGTTCGGGAGACCGGATCAGGCTCGGGAGCGTCGAGCTGGCGCTCATCCACAAGGGTGCGCCGGCCGCCCGCGGGGGCGCGCGGGCCGCGGCGGCGGTGGGGACGGCCACCCGCGACACGTTCAGCTTTGTCGAGTCGGACCAGATGCTCCGCTCGACGCGCATGAGCTGGGATCGGATGCAGAGCGAGATCGGCGCCGGCTCGATGCTCGAGCGGGGGCTCTTTCGCGTCGTCACCGAAGCGGGGGCGCTGCTCGTGCAGCCTCACCCGCTCGAAGAGGTCTTCGGCGTTGTCCTGGATCTTGCGTCGCGGGTCATCCCAGCGCGGCGGATCCTCCTCCTCACGCGGGAGAAGGACGACTCCGACGCAGTGGTGCGTGCCGCGCACCCCGCCGAGTCCGCCGGCGGCAAGATCATGCTGAGCCGCACCATGATCGACGCGGTTCTCCAGGGCAGGGAGTCGATTCTCGTCAGCGACGCCCAGGTCGATCCGAGATTCAGCGGCCACGAGAGCATCATCGCTCAGCAGATTCGCTCCGCCCTCGTGGCGCCTCTCTTCGACAACGAGCGCGTCCTCGGTCTGATCTATGCCGACACGGACAATCCGGCCCTCCACTACGATCAGGATCAGCTGCGGGCCTTCACGATGCTCGGCAACCTGATCGCGGTCAAGATCACGACGGCCCATCTTCTCGAGGACCAGCGGGAGAAGGAGCGGATGGAGCAGGAGATGGCGACCGCGGCGCGGATCCAGCAAAGCCTCCTCCCGACCACTCTGCCGGAGATCGCGGGGTACGAGATCCTCGCGCGGCAGATCCCCTGCCGCCACGTCGCGGGGGACCTCTTCGACGCGGCGCGCATGCCCGACGGCGCGTTCGGCATCGTGGTGGGAGACGTGAGTGGAAAGGGAATGGGCGCGGCGCTTCTGATGTCCCACGTCATGGCCTCCCTTCGCCTCCTCTGCGACGAGAACGTCCCTCCCGGGACCTTGATGGAGAGGGTGCATCGGCAGGTTCTGCAGTCTTCCGACGCGACCCACTTCGTGACCCTCTTCTTCGGACGGCTGGACGCCGCCGCGCATCGCATCGAGCATGTCAATGCGGGACACAATCCGCCCCTTCTCATGAGTCGCGACGGCTCGCTCGAGACGCTGGAGGCGACCGGACTCCCCGCGGGCCTGCTCGCCGACAGCTCGTTCGAGGTTCAGACGAAGGAGATTCCATCGGGTGGGCTCCTCTGTATCTACTCGGACGGAATCACGGAGGCGGAGGGGGCGGATCTGGAGTTCTTCGGCGAGGAGCGCCTGATCGATGGGCTCAAGAGTAGGATCGACCGGCCGCTGCAGGAGATCCTGGATGGCGTGATGGACGACGTGCGCGCCTACACCAAGGGCGCTCCGCCGCAAGACGATATCACGCTCTTCCTTCTGCGGAGGGCTTGAGGAAGGCGCTCGCCTCGGGGGAGCGTCTCTCGCGCGGGGGACGCTGCCGGCGACGGATCGGAGGATGTGAGCATGTGCGAGTTCTGCCACAAGCACGGCGAAGGCAAGAAGTGGTATCTCCAGGCCAAGAACTACTCCGACGACCTCATGAGCGATCTGAAGCGCCGCCGCTTCATCGGAGATTTCTTCTCGCGCATCGAGCATCTGAGCGAGGAGGCCAGGTCGCTCGACCGCTTCGCGAAGGCGCCGCCCCTCGTGAAGAGCCTCGTCCGCAGCACCGTCACGCGAAGGATGAAGCGCGAGCACTTCGGGCAGGTCGTCCCGATCGAGGAAGTCGAGCAGATCTTCGGCTTCACGAACTCGATCGTCCGGCTTGCCTGCGTCTGCCGCCTTGCGACGGTGGGCAAGGAGAAGCGCTTCTGCTACGGGATCAGCCTGGAGGCGGACGGCGGCGAGTTCTCCCGCCTCATCAGGGGGCTTGACCAGAGCTACGCCAGCGGCCCGAACACCGTCGGGCTGGAGTCGCTGTCCAGGGAGCAGGCGATCGACGCCTTCCGCGAGCACGACCGCCGGGGGCTCTGCCACTCGGTCTGGACATTCCGCACCCCGTTCATCGCGGGGATCTGCAACTGCGACCGCGCCGACTGCCTGGCGATGCGGAGCACCGTCACTCACGGAATCAAGGTGATGTTCCGCGCGGAGTACGTCGGGGCCGTAGATCCCGACCTCTGCGCGGGATGCCGGGACTGCCTGCGAAGCTGCCAGTTCGGAGCGATCAGCTACAGCCCGGCGACAGAGAAAGCCGTGATCGACCAGATCTGGTGCTATGGTTGCGGCGTCTGCCGGGCGGCCTGCAGGAAGGATGCGATACGCCTCGTGCCCCGCGAGGAGGTGCCTGCGGCCGCCGGAGTCTGGTAGGGCGATCACACCGCCGGGCGGACAGGCCAAGAGGCAAGAGCCCGGGGAAGGAGACGAGGCCATGCGCCAGCCCGCAACTTTCGTGCTCGCTGTCCTGACTGCCGTCCTCTTGGTGGCGGGAATCCTCCTCTACCAGAAGTACCGCCGGACGGAAGCCGCCTACACGGCCACCAAGGCGGCGGAGGAGACCGTTCGAGGACAGTACAGCGAGGCCATCACTGCCATCGCCGAGATCCAGGACAACCTCAACGCGATCGACCTGGAAGAGACCGATGTGCGCCTGCTCTCCCAGGACATCGAGGCCGACTCGAGGGTCACCCAGTCCCGCAAGGATCAGATCAAGGAGCGGATCGAAGATCTGAACGCAAGCGTTCAGCAGAGCAAGGAGCGGATCCGCCAGCTCGAAACCACGCTCAAAGAGAGCCGGCTGAAGATCGCCGGGCTCGAGAAAATGATCGAGAGCCTGAAGATGACGGTGGCGAACAAGGAGGCTCTCATCGGGAGGCTCACGGCGAAGGTCGATTCCTTGAGCACCAGGGTCGTAAGCCTAGAGGCCGAGACCCGCCGGGCCCAGGAAACGATAAGCGAGCAGCAACAGACCATCGAGGACAAGCGCCGTGAGATGGAGACGATCTACTACATCGTCGGATCGCGAAAGGACCTGAAGAAGCTCGGGATCATTGAGGAGACGGGCGGGGTCCTCGGCATGGGCAAGAGCGTGCAGCTCGCGAGCAACTTCAGCCGGGGCTACTTCACTCCGCTCGATACCCAAGAGGAGCAGATGATCCCCACTCGGGCGGCGCGGATCCGCGTCCTGAGCGGTCAGGCGCGAACAAGCTATGACATTCGCGTCGCCGGAGACTACGCGGCGGTCTTCATCACCAACCCACGAGAGTTCTGCAAGGTCAAGTACGTCGTGGTGATGATGGAGGAATAGAGTCGGGAACGGCGCACCGCGCCGCCTTGACCCTCCTCGCCCCTTTGTGACAAGCTCGCGGGTCGCGATGTTCCGCCCCGCTGCGGACCAACCTGTCTTCATTCCAAAACGAGGAAGGGGCGCGGGTATCTCAAGTACGATTACATGAGCCACGGTTCGCCGCACAGTCCCGCGAACAGCGAGTCATACTGGGAAACGAAACGTCCCTTCGCGGAGAAGTACGGCGTCGACTTCGAGGGCTTCGGCGAGCCCGCGCCGAAGGATCCGCATCTCTTCCGCGCGCAGGTCGAAGCGAACTTCCGCAAGGTGATCGATCTGCTCCATCACGACCAGGAGCTTGTCGATCACCTCGCCGTCGCCCTGGCGAGCCTGGGCGACTCAGTCCCATCCGAGATCGAAGGCTGCCATCTGAAGCCCCGCCGCTCTCCCGCCCGCGATCCGCGCCTGCTCGACTTCCGCTCCTACCCCGAGGATCTCTGGGCCAAGCCGGGCGAGAAGCAGCCGAACCGCGCCGCCCTCGGCAAGTGGGGCGCCTACGTCAACAGCATCTGCCGCAGGGAGCACGGAAGGCCGCTCTTCCTGGCGATGTCGGCCGATCTCGCCGGATCGACCAACATCTCGGGCTTCGCCGACGGATGGGGCGAGATCCCGGGATGGGGGAAATACGATCGCGCGGCCAACCCCGAAGGATCGCTCCTTCCGCAGGAGATCACGGAGTTCGCGAATGCGGGAATCTCGACCGGCATCGCATCGGTGAACCTCGCGGAGAACCCCTTCGAGGAGTTCGACGGCTTCTACGCCTCGTGCTCCACCTACGGCAGCTTTTCATACCTCAAGTACGGGCCGATGCGCCTCTTCAGCCAGCTCGCCCAGGACTGCCCCCTGAAGGTCGGCAAGGTCGTGTGGATCGCGGGCCACTTCGAGGCGGCGCGCGGGGCCTACCTGATCCGGGACTACTCCCCGAACGCTCGGCCGATGGGTTGCATCCTTGTGCAGGGCACAATGTCGACCACAACGTCGTGCAGCTTCTCCCCGAGATCGAGCGGGCGGGCTTGAACGTCAAGAACGTCGCGGCGATCAGCCCGCAGCTCTTCGCCTGGCAGGATGAGGCATACAAACGACGCGTGTTGCCGCAGGCCGACAGGCTCGACGCGACCTTCATATCCAATCGGGGACGCAGGCTCATGCACGACTGGATGCTCCACCCGACCGCCTACGAGTACGCGATGACCTCGGACTTCGACGATCGCTGGCGAACCGGCGGCACGCTCGAGGAGGTCATCGAAGAAGCGCACCTCTCCCCCGATTGGCTTCTGCGGGGCATCGAGCGCTTCGCGCGCTCGCGCGAGACGCGCCTCGCCGGCATCCGCGCGGCCCTCGATGAGGCCCAGAATAGTTAGGCCGTCAGGGATTGAGCGCTTTTGCGCAGCTCGCCGGGCGCCCGACCGGCTCCTGGCCGCGACCACGACCCTCCTGAAGTTGCTCCTGAAGTTGCTTCCAAGAGCGGCTGACTCACCCTATAATTGGGGGGATTGCTGCGCTTCGGCACCCCTGGAAGCCAGGCGTGCGGTGAGTCCACCAACCTGAAGGGGAAGAACCATGAGGATTCTCGCTGGACTGCTGTTCCTTGCCGCGCTGCTCGCGCCCGTCGCCAGCGCGCAGTATCCGAGGGGCGTGATCGCCGAGGACGGGACCGCCACCTGGTGCACGTACTGCCCCGATGCCTACGCCGGACTCGATGTGATGATGGCCCGCTACAACAGAAGCGAGTTCACATCGACCCGCCTCTATTCTTCCAGCTCGGGCGGCGGGCTCTCGACCGCCGAGACCGATGCAAGGCTCAGCTACTACGCCATCACCAGCTTCCCCACCGTCGTGTTCGACGGGACGATCAAGGTGGTGGGCGGAGGAACGAGCGTAGCTAGCGGCCAGGCCTATGAGCCGATCGTCGCCAAGGAAATCCTCAGGCCCTCGCCACTCAAGATCAGAATCAACACCATCGACCTCGTGCAGCCGGACGGATCGATCGACTTCGACATCGAGGTGATGGAGACGATGGCTGACATCGGAAACGTCAAGATCCGGGCGTACATACTGGAGGACAAGGTCACCTATTCGGGCAGGCAGCATGACGAGGTGACCCGAGATGTCCTCCCCGAGGTGGCCCTCAACGTACAGACGCTGGGACAGGTCCAGAATGTCACCCACAACTTCACGCTTCCCCCCGGCTGGAAGACAGTCGACCTCTGGATGGCGATCTTCGTGCAGGACAATGACGACAAGTCGATCCTGCAGTCGGCCAGCTCGCAGCCGACTCCGGCTTACTCGATCCGCGCCTGGTCCAAGGGAGACAGGGCGGTCGTAGCACCGTCAGGAACAGCCTTCGATTTCCAGGACTTCCGCGTCTACAACCTCGGGCTAAACGCCGATGTGATCCGGGTCGCTCTCAACGTCCCCAGCCTTCCTTCCGGATGGGCCTGCTTCTTCACGGACGGCATCACCGAGTACACCGACTACGTGGACCTCGCCCTGAACCCGGGCGAGCACCAGACCTTCCATCTCAGGGTCGATGCTCCTTACCGCGGCTTCACAAAGCCGACGATCGAGCTGACATCCCCGAACCTCCCCGGCGTGACTCGCGAGATCCCCTACTCGTTCATCACCGATGACGTGCAGGTTCTCCTGGTGGACGACGACGGCGCGGAGACTTTCGAGGACTACTTCCAGGACGCCGTGCAGGCCTACGGGTCGAGCTACGGCATCTGGGACACAGGGCTCGCGCCCGTCACCGGACCCGCCTTGACGCAGTTCCCTGTCGTTGTCTGGTGGACAGGCCTGGCCTATCCGACTCTCGACGATGCCGACCGCGCCGCGCTGACAACCTTCTTGAACGGAGGCGGGAGCCTCTTCATCACCGGGCAGGACCTCGGCTGGGAGCTTGCGTACTACGGCGGAGCCGGTCTCGTCTGGTACAACAACTACCTGCACGCCAACTACATCATGGACGACACGAACGTCTACAACCTCACCGGCGTGGGAGGCGATCCGATCTCCAACGGCATGACACTCAGCATCGCGGGCGGGGATGGAGCCAACAACCAGGAGTATCCCGACGCCATCGCGGCAAGGGACGCCATGGCGACCAACATCTTCACGTACAACGGCATGAGCCCGACGCGCTACGGAGCCATCAAGATTAGCACAGGCGTCTACAAGGCCGTCTACCTCGGCTTCGGATTCGAGGCGATCAGCACGCAGGCGAACCGCCGGCTCCTGATGCAGCGATCCTTGCAGTGGTTCGGGCTCGTCCCGAGCGACGTCGAGGAGATGAGCGCGGACCGCGCGGGAACGAGCATCGCCGCATTCCCGAATCCCGCCGCTCCCGGAGCGACCCTGAGCTACCGGGTTTCCAGCTCGGGACGCGCGGAGATCGAGATCTTCGGCCTCGATGGCTCCCTCGTGCGCACTCTGCTGAAGGAGGATCGTCCCGCGGGTAACCACACCCTCTACTGGGACGGCCGGGATGATGCCGGCCGCGAGGTTCCCTCCGGAGTCTATTTCTTCAAGCTGGCTGCCGGAGGCGATCGATCGAGCGGGAAGGTGGTCCTGACGAGGTAGAGGGTCCTCGATCGGCTGACGCTCTTGGGGCGCGGGGGTCATTTCCCCGCGCCTCAGAGCATCTGCGCAGGTCGTCTTGTCGTCTCCATCGACACACGATGGCAGTCTGAGCCGCGGCCTTCCGTCTCAAGAAGCGCGGCCTGGTCGATCCATCCGGCCGGCAATGATCCTCCCCCTTCCCGCTGGGAGGCGTTATGATCCGGCCATGCGGAGCTTCAGGGATCTTCCTCCCGAGGATGGGCTCTCTCCGGAAGTCGGGCGCTGGTACGCGGCGCTCGAGGAACTGCGCGTCGGCACCGTCCTTCTGCTGCACAACCTCAATCCGGACCAGCTCGCATGGTCGCCCGGGCAGGGGCTCAACACGATCGGCTCCCTCGTCACCCATGTCGCCGAGGCGGAGGCTTTCTGGCTCCTCGAGCAGATCGGAGGACGGCCGCTTCCCCGGGAGCGACGCGAGCTCTATCGAATGGACCTCTTCGGCGAGCCGCGGGCGCCCCAGGCGCCCCGCGCGCCGGCCTCTTACTTCATCGGGCTTCTCGCCGATCTTCGCACGGAGACTCGCGAGGTCCTGTCTGGGATGACGGATCCGGATCTCGAGGGCAAGCGCGTCTGGGTCCCCGCGGATCGTCCCGACGACCGGGAGGTCTTCACGGTTCGCTGGATCCTGAACCACGTCCTCGTCCATGAAGCGCATCACAAGGGGCAGATCGCGATTTTGCGCAAGATCCTGGGAGCGCCGCCCCCGCCGGTCCTCATGGAACGACGTCAGGACTGAATACCGGTCGTGGCCCGCCGGCCGGGAGGCGGCATGACCCCTGGAGGATGAGACCAACCAGTGAAGACAAGACCGAGCCGCATCCGCCTCACGCCCGCGCTCACGCTGGCCGCAATGTTCGCTTCGGCCGCTCCCGGCGCAGCCGGATACGATCCCAGTCGGATCTTCCGCGACATGTTCGACGCCGAGACGGTGAGTCAGAGGGCCGACCTCTGCTCGCAGATCCCTGAAGGCGAGTCTCCGCAATACCTGCTCTCCTTCTGTCAGGGCCTGCTCGCCCTGGCCAATCGGTCGGACAGCCTTGCCGTGCTGCTCCTGGAAGAAGCGCTCAAGCTGCAGCCCGACTTCGCCGCGGGGTGCGTCATCTACGCCGATGGATATGTAGAGCGCGGTGACACGAGGAACGCGATCCGATGGTATCGACGGGCCAGCGCCATCGCGCCGAAGCGTCTCGATCCCTACTACGGGATCGGACGGATCTGGCTCGAGCGGGCGGAGACCGAGGGGACGCAGGCATACGCGGAGGCTCTGCAGGCGTTCCGCCAGATGACCGTCGCCGACCCCTCGAATCCCGACGGGTGGTCGAACGTGGGGATGGTCCTCGCAAGCATGGGCCGGTTCGACGAGGCGGAGGAGAGCTTCAAGAAGGCCCTCTCCCTTGCCCCGCGGGATCCCGCCCTTTACGAGAGCCTCGGCGCCCTCGCGTCGCGTCGCGGCGATGACGCGGCGGCGGAAGATGCCTGGCGCCAGAGCCTGAAGGTCGATCCCGCGAATGCGACGGCGGCCATCGAGCTGGCCTCTCTGTTCGGAAGACAGGGGAGAATCTCCGAGGCCGCCGCCGTCCTGGAGCACGGCGTGGCGACAGCCCAGCTCGGTCAGGCGGCCGGGCGGCTGCGCCGGGATCTCGCGCTGCTCAGCCTGCTCGAGGATCGAACCAAACGCGCGGCGTCGCTCCTCGAGGAGGCTTGGGCCCTGAGCCCCGACGCGAGGACGCTTGCCGCTCTTGCGCACGTCCACCTGCTGAACGACAAGGTTGGCGATGCGCTCCCCTTGCTTGCCGAGGCAGCGGGCAAGGACTCGGTCGCGACGGGTCCCTTCGTGCGGGCCTGGCAAATGAAGATCGCGCCTGAACTGCCGGAGTTCGGCCAATCCAACCCGGCAGGCTCGTTCCTTCTCCGCAAGCTGGGCAGCCGGCCGCTCGCGCCTTCTGAGCCGGCCGGCGCCTACGCGACCCATCATCTCGTGCGCCTGCTCCTTCCCGACTGGGCTCTGCCCGACGGAAAGCTCACGATCGAGCGCAGAGCGGCCCAGGCGGAGTACGACACGCCCCCCGTCCCGGTTTTTCGCGCGACCGCGACCTATCCCGAGACGGCGGTGGGGAGCGAGGGAACCGTGCAGATCCGCGTCAAGATCGACAAGGACGGCGGCGTCCGGGACGCGAGGGTCATCGAGGGGGGAGGCAATCCCGCGCTGGAGTGGGCCGCGCTCGATGCGGCGAAGCGCTGGCGCTTCCAACCCGCTCTCAGAAACGGGAAGCCGGTCGAATCGGAGGTGACGATCCCGTTTCGTTTCTCGATCGCGCGTTGAGGAGAGGAGGCGAGAGATCGGCGCCCACGCACGTGTGCTTCTTGGGGATCGTCTCCCCGTTCTTGAAGGCCGCGCTTGCGAGACTCAGCTTCGCGTAGCGCTAGACCAGCTTCGGTCGCAGAGGACTGCCGATCAACCTCCGGCCAGGGGCGCGAGGCGCTCGCTCCATAGGATCCGCTGGCGCAAGGGCCATGCTTCCGGCACGCCGTAGGCGAATCCGCTCGCGAGCAGCCAGGACTCCTTCTCATCTCCGCCCCAGAAGAACTCGATGTAGGCGGGCTCCGGCTCCCGCGTCTCGATCGCCAGTCCATCGTCGGACTCGGCCATCGTGACAACTCCCCGCAGGACCTCGCCGCCTCTCGGTCTCGCTTGGAGGGCGCCCCCCTCTTTCGGCTCGAAGGTCACATCATCGCCGAGCCAGCCCGCGAGCCCATCGCGCGTCAGGAAACGATCCGACAGCTCTGAAACTCCCAGCGCGAATCGTCTCCGCAATAGGAAGGTCCGTCGCGGACCCTGCCCTCCGCTTCGGAGAAAGAAGTCGAGCGCCCCCAGCATCGAGCGCCAGCCGCACAGGTGGCCCCGCCGCTCCGCCTCCCACCTGTTCCCCTCACCCCAGCCGGAGTGGCTGAGGACGAGGCGCGTCTTCTCCCTCGCGCCGGCGACCGGGGCGAGGGAGATGGAGGCCTCCGTCGTAGCCCGCAATCCGGGGAGATCCCAGGAGAACCGGAGCCGCACGCCCGGCTCGACATCGAGAATGACCCCGCGCTGGTCGCCGTAGCCCGTCCAGAGGAGGCTGAAGGCATGGCCCCGCTGCAGGGTGAACTCCGCCCGATCGCAGAACCACGAGACGAGGGAGACCGGATCGGTCCAGGC
>VGJL01000070.1 GCA_016867495.1 Candidatus Eisenbacteria bacterium
GGACTTGCAGGGGCCTTCGGAGGCGGGGGAGGCAACCAGACCTTGTTCGGCGGGCGGGGAGCGACCACCTTCCTGACCAAGGCGACCTGGATACTGGGGGGCGGGTTCATGCTGACCAGCCTGATCCTCGCCCTGGCGATCGGACAACGCGAGACAAGCTCCAGGCCCAGGAGCGTCCTGCGCGACAATCCTCCCATAGAGCAGCAAGCGAGCCCGCAGCCCGGGGGCACGGTCCCGGGGAGCGCCATCCCGGTGGAGCCCGCGCCAGGCGGGGCGCCTGCCGGCGGCGGAAACTAGGCGATCTCGCCGCATTGCCTGACGGAGGAATCACGCGGAGGTGGTGGAACTGGTAGACACGTACGTTTGAGGGGCGTATGGGGCAACCCGTGCGGGTTCAAGTCCCGCCCTCCGCATGTGCCGGGCCTCTTCCTCAGGGAGAGGCCCGGATCCTTCATCAGGGGGCAGCCCGAGTGCATGCGGTCGTCAACTTCAGGTCGCGATTGGACGATTCATACATGGAGGGCATCCGAGCCGAGGCGACCATGGCCGATGACGGCGCGCACATCCTGATCGTCGATGACAACGACGAGGTTCTCGCCACTCTCTCCGAGCTTCTCGAGGCGGAAGGGTTTCGCGTCACCGCCTGCGGAAGCGGTCTCGCGGCGCTCCTCCGGATCGGTCTGGACCGCCCCAGCCTCGTCCTTCTCGATCTGAAGCTCGGCGACATCTCGGGGTTCGACGTGCACCGCGTCATCCGCGGGGACGCGGATCTCTCCGATCTTCCCATCCTGTTCATCTCGGGCGTCTATCTGGATCAGGAGCTGCTCCGCACCCGCCTCAACGATCCCCACGCGCGCCTTCTGCTCAAGCCGGTGCCCGAGAGCGAGCTCGTCGCCGAGATCGAGCGGGCCCGGTTGAGGGGCGCGCGGCCCGAGGCAGCCTAGAGCGGGGAACGATCGAGAACGGACCCGGGGCCCCGACCGCCGAGATTGACCGCCGCTTGACGAGACGGTGTAGGGCGGGGATTCGCACAGCTTCTGAGACGCTCGCTTGCTCCGTCGCCCTCACGCCCCTAGGTTGAGGGATGCGCGAGACGGATCCAGGCGGCGGACGGCAGAGGCTTTCGGGCGGCCCGGGCGGGGTGGCCGCCTTCGCTTCGCTCGTCGGCGTCGCGGCCGTCTGGGGAGCGACCTTTCCCCTCGTGAGAGGCGCGATCGAGGGAGTGCCGACCGCCTCGTTCCTGCTGATCCGGTTTCTCTTCGCAGGCGCGCTGTTGCTCCCCTTCGCCATCCGCAGGGGCGGACTCGCGGCGGTCATGCATCCGCGCGCCGCGAGCCCCGGGCTCTGCCTGGCGCTCGGGTATCTCCTTCAGACCGAGGGGCTGCGAACCACGGGACCGTCGGTCTCCGCCTTCCTCACGGCGACCAGCGTGGTCATCGTCCCTCTCTTGGCGACGATCCTGGGCTGGGAGAGAGCGCAGGCGCGGCGATTTGCCGCCGCCCTCCTCGCCCTCGCCGGCGTCTTCCTGCTGGCGGGAGGGGGCATGCCGACGGTCTGGTCGAGTGGAGAGACCCTGACGCTCCTGTGCGCGGTCGCCTTCGCGGGCCAGATCCTGCTCGTCGCGAAGATCGCGACTCCGGATAGCGATTCGCTCTCCCTCGCCGCGGGGCAGATCGCCTACGCCGCCATCGCCCTTGGCGCGGGCGCGATCGCGCGGGGAGGAGATCCTGGCGTGGCGGGTCTCGATGCGGAGGCCTGGTTCGCGGCGGGCTTCACCGGTCTGCTCGCCACGGCCGCCGCCTTCCATGTCCAGGCGTGGGCGCAGCGAAGGATCAGTCCGGGACCGGTGGCGATCTGCTTCGCGACTGAGCCTCTCTTCGCGGCCGCCTGCTCGGTCCTCTTCTATGGGGACCGGCTCGGCGTGACGGCATGGCTCGGCGCGATCCTCGTTTCCTGCGCAGTCCTCCTGACGCTGCCGGTCTTGCGCGCCGCGTCCGCGGCAGCGGGCGATCCGCGGCGGCGCGCCCCGCGCGGCCGGGTGGATTGAGTAGGTTCAACTCCTCTGGTAGATTCCGTCCTGAGGCAGGAGAGCTCGATGCGCCAAGGATTCGTCTTCCGACAGGACTCCCTCCGCTTTTCGTACGGGCCTTACCATCTTTTCCAGATCGAGCGACTGGCGGATGTGGCCCGCATGTGCCGCGCTCTCGGCCTCCTCCCGGTCAACGACTCGCCCATGACCTTCGACGAGGCCTCGCGGGCGGATCTGCAGCTCTTTCACGACCCAGACTACCTCGAGGCCCTGGAGGCGGGCGACTCTCTGTCGCCTCACGAGCAGCTTCGTTGGGGTCTCGGAACGGGAGACAATCCCGTCTTCGATGGCCTCTGGGAGTCCTGCCTCTTGACCGCGGGGGGAAGCCTGCGGGCGGCGCGGTGGCTTCTCGACGGCGCCGCCTCCGGCGATAGGAGGAGGGTCTTTCACCCCGCAGGAGGGCTCCACCACGCGCACAAGGCTCGGGCGAGCGGCTTCTGCTACATCAACGACGGCGTCCTGGCGATCAAGGAGATCGTCGACGCGGGACTCAAGGTCTGCTACATCGATGTCGACGCCCATCACGGCGACGGCGTGCAGGAGGCCTTCTACGACAGCGAACGAGTCTTGACCCTCTCGATCCATCAGGACGGGCGGACGCTCTATCCCGGCACGGGATTCGTCGAGGAGGTCGGAGAAGGGCGGGGCCGCGGGTATGCCGTCAACATCCCCGTCCTGCCTGGTTCGGGTGACGCGGTCTACGACTACTTCATCGAGGAGATCGCGACCCCGGTCCTGGCAAAGTTTTCGCCGGACATCCTCGTGACCGAAATGGGAGTCGACAGTCTCCGGGGCGATCCCCTGACGGAGCTCGAATGGTCGCTTGGCGGGCTGGATCGCTTCCTCACGTGGGTGGTGTCCACCGGGCTTCCTTGGCTCGCCCTGGGAGGAGGCGGCTACAACAGGTGGAATGTGATCCGCGGCTGGACGCTCGTCTGGGCCAGGATGCTTGGACGCGAGCTTCCCGAGTCTCGTCCGGAAGAGGACGAGGAAGGGCGTCTCCCCGTGGGCTGGCCGCGCGACTTCTGGGTGGAGGAGGGATCCGAGGGCGGCGCCAACCCCGAGACATGCTTGCTCCAGGTGCGCAGGGTGCGCGCGGCCGTGGAGGATCTCGTCATGCCCTGGATCGGCAGATGACCCCGGGGACTCGGAGGATCGCGGGACGCGCAGGCGGCCTGAGGATCCGCGGCCGCCTCCTGGTCTCCTTTCTGGGCCTTGAAGTCGGTCTGATCGCCCTCACGGCGGCCCTGATCGAACGCCAGGCGCGCGGCAGCCTGGAGGCAGAGCTGGCCGCCAGGCTGGAGGCGGTCGCCTCCGCCGCATCGACGCAGATCGATCCCTCCCTGATCGGTCCGCTTCTCTCGCTCGAAGCGTCGCCCGAGGCGGGTACGCGGACGAGAGCCAGGCTGGGAGAACGGCTCTCCCAGTTGCGGGCCGCCACAGGCGTGCGGAGGATCTACATCCTGGACCTCGATGGGAGGGGACATCTCGACACCGACTCGAGAGCGGTGCCGGGGGCGGATCTCCCTCAAGCGCGCGTGCACCGGCGCATTCTCGACAGGGCGGCTGGAGGCGTCTCGGCGAGCACTCCCCTGTTTCGGGACGTGACGGGGGAGATGCGCAAGACCGGGTACGCGCCGCTCTATGTGCGAGGAGAGGTCGCCGGGGTCGTCGGGGTCGAGGCGGACGCCGGGTTCTTGCGCGAGGTCGATCTTCTGAGGGGCAAGATCCTGCTGGTCGGGTTGCTCGGCTTCGCTGTGGCGGCGGTGCTCAGCTTCGGCATCGCGAGGAGCGTCACCCGACCGCTGGGCGATCTGGTCCAGGCTGCGCGCGCGATGGGGAGCGGGGATCTGAGCCACCCGATTCCGGCGGGCAGGCCGGACGAGATCGGATTCCTCGCGCGCACGCTCGATGAAGCCCGCGAGCGCCTCTCGGAGAGGGATCGGACCTTGCGGGCGATGGTCGCGGGGATTGCGCATGAGGTGCGCAATCCTCTTGGCGGGATCCAGATCTACGCGGAGCTGCTCGACGGGGACGAGGGGTTGACAGGCGGCCAGAGGGAGAGGGTGCGGAGGGTCTTGAAGGAGATACGGAGGCTGGGAGACATCGTGGAGGAGTTCCTGACCTACGCGCGCCCTCAGGCGCCGCAGCGACAGAGTTTCGACCCTTCGGGGCTCGTTGAGGAAGCCGTCGATCTCCTTGCGGGGCACCGGGAGGAAAGGGGAGTCAGGATCGAGATCGGCGCCCCGACCGAGCCGGCCCGCGTGGTCGTCGATCCGGGGCAGCTCAGGCAGATCCTGCTGAATCTGATCCGCAACGCGATCGAGGCCTCGCCGCGCGATGCGGCTGTGCAGGTCGGATGGGAAGTTCACGGCCCGACGGCCGCGATCTGGGTGGAGGATCATGGTCCGGGGATTCCCCAGGAGCAGAGGGATCGCGTCTTCGAGCCGTTCTACACCACGAAGGCTGCCGGCGCCGGGCTCGGCCTATCGATCGTCAAGCATCTCGTCGAGCAGAACGGCGGCAGGGTGAGCCACGAGAGGCCGCACGGCGGAGGGTGTCGGTTCACGGTCCGGCTGGAGCGGGGACGGGAGGATCCGAGAGGTGCCTAGGAAGGTCCTGGTGGTGGAGGATCAGGAGATCCTTCGCGAGGGGATCGTCGAAGCGTTGCGGGAGGCTGGCTTCGACGCGCGAGGCGCGAACGGCCTCGAGGAGGCGCTTCGCCTCTTCCAGGTGGAGGGCGCCGACGCGGTCGTCACCGACCTGCGCATGGAGGAGCCCGATTCCGGACTGAAGCTCTTGGAGAGGATCAAGGGCGCCCAGCCACTGACCGAGGTTCTCCTTGTCACGGCCTACGCGACTGTGGAGCACGCCGTGGCGGCGATGAAGGCCGGCGCGGCCGACTTCCTCGTGAAGCCGGTGAACCTCGGGCATCTCGTTGAGAAGGTTCGCGCCGTTCTGCGAATACGGGCCGACCGGGAGGCCCTCGAGAAAGAGAGAGAGAGGTCGAGCTACCTGCAGCAGGAGATCGACGAGCGATTCAACGATGGCGAGATCATCGGCCGCTCCGCGAAGATGCAGGATCTCTATGCCCGCATCACGAAGGTCGCCCAGACGCCCAGCTCCGTCCTCGTGACGGGGGAGAGCGGAACCGGGAAGGAGCTTGTCGCCCGCGCGATCCACCGCCTCTCCGATCGGAGCTCCTGTCCATTCATCCGCGTGAGCTGCGGGGCCCTCGCAGAGGGGGTTCTCGAGAGCGAGCTCTTCGGCCATGAGCGGGGCGCCTTCACCGGCGCCATGCGCCAGAGGCGGGGCCGTTTCGAGCTGGCGGACACGGGGACGCTCTTCCTCGACGAGATCGCCGAGACGACCGGCTCGACGCAGGTCAAGCTCTTGAGGGTCCTGCAGGAGAAGAGCTTCGAGAGGGTGGGAGGAGAGCGGACGATCCAGGTCGATGTGCGCCTGATCGCCGCGACGAACCGGAACCTCAGGGATGCCGTCGCGGGCGGCAGCTTCCGGGAGGACCTGTTCTACCGCCTCCATGTGATCCCGATCGAGTTGCCTCCCCTGCGCGATCGGAGGGAGGACATTCCACTCCTCTGCGATCACTTCCTCGACCGGCTCTCGCGACGCATGAACAGGGATCGGCCGATCATCCGCGACGAGGCACTGAAATTGCTAGTTCTGTACGACTGGCCGGGGAATGTCCGGGAGCTGGAGAACGTCCTCGAGAGGGCGTTCGTCCTCTGCGAGGGGGGCGAGATCCGGGTCGAGGACTTGCCGTTCGCGCCCCGCGATGTCGGAGCGCCCGGGTGGTTTCCGCCGGGCGTTGTGCCGCTGCGTCAAGCGGTGCAACTCCTTGAGAAGGAGCTGATTCGAAGGGCGCTGGAGGAAGCCCGTGGGGTCAAGCAGGAGGCCGCGCGCAGGCTCAGGCTGAAGCCGAGCGTCCTCTACTACAAGCTGGAGAAGTATGGTCTTGCGAGCCAGTCGGAAATGCCCGAGGACCGCGCGCCCGGTGGCGACGCCCGATCTTAGGTTGATCGCTTTCCTGACGCTTGCCCTCGGATTCCTGACGTTGTCCGCCTCGGCGGCGCCCCTGGACGATGCCATACGAACCTTGGACCTCCTGGAATCAGCGAGGACCGGCATCTTGCGCGAGGCCGACTCCCTCGGCCAGATCCTCTCCGACCTGCCGAGCTTGGAGGACCCGCGAGCCAGGGATCTCTTCCGTCGGGCCGAGGACCTCGGAAGACGGTCGTCCGAGGTCGAGGTGGAGATCTTGCTGGCCAGAGGGCGGTGCCGTACCCTGGCCATCCAGGAGATGGAGGGGCTGGAGATCGGCCCCGGCTCGCGTCAGGAGGATGTTCTCGCCCGCGGTTCCGAGATCCTACGGTTGCTCGAAGGCCGTCTCGGAGATCCCTGGCGCGGCGAGGTGGTCATGGTCGAGCCGGACACCTTGGATGGGTATGAGACGCTTCTCGACAAGGAGGCCTACCTCCAGGACATCCAGGACCGCCTTCTGGATCTCGACAGGCAGATCGAGCGACGGATCGCAAGCGTCGGCAGAGAACGCGCTCTTCGCGTGGAGACCGAACGCCTCGCCGACGAGGCCCGCTTCCTGGACGAAGGGGGGCGGGTCGGTTCCGACGACGCGGCCCTCCTACCCGGTGGGGGTGGGTCGACCGGAGGCAGTGGTGACCTCAAGCCGTGGACCATGCGAGAGGGTGTTCTCGGAGACGGCGATGCTTCGTCGCTGCTACGAACCCCGATCGAGATCGGCGGCGAGGGAGACCCCGTCGAGCTGCTCCGGGCCGCGCGTTCCCAGCTCGCGCAGGATCTGAGTCTTGTCTCCGCATCCCTCCGTCGAACCCGCGATCTCCAGGAACGCTTCGAGTCACGACCGCGGCCTTGATCCTCGGCCCGCGCGCCTTCTTCGGGCGTGCGCCTTCACACTCTCTGTCGCATCGGCTCTGATACTTGCCGGCGGTCTCGCCTCCGCCTCCCGAGGGGATTCTCCGCTGCGCGGCAGCGTGGGCTGGGGGTGGGACTCGAATGTCCTGGAGAGAATGGGATCCCGGGATCGAGTGGATGACCAGTTTCTGCGCCTCCAACTCGATCTGTCCCCGAGGAGGGCCAGACTCGGCGGCAAGAGCCTCTCGGTCCGCCTGAGGGGGTTCGCGGAGAGATACAACGAGGTCGTCGCGGACAATCGACTGCAGGCGGAATGCTCAATCGACGGGCAGGCCGCTATCGGGAAGAGGTCGGCGATCTGGCTCGGCGGTCGGCTGGAGGGGCGCAGCTACCCGGACAGCGCCGTGCGGGACTTCAGAAGAGGGACCGTTCTTGCAGGGGTCGTCGCCCCTGTGCCGGCGGGGAGGCTCGGACTGTCGGTCGCCTTCCGGGGGGCCGACTTCGCTCGCACGCCCAGGCGCGACCGGATGAGCCGTGCCCTGATCCTGGAGTTTGCGAGACCCCTGCGCCGGGGCCTGGATCTGAGCAGCGCGGCCGAGTTCGAGTGGAGCCGGCTGGGCCGCCCGGCGATCAGGAAGCTCGCCGGCTGCGCGCCCGAATACGGAGGCGACCAGCGCGATCGAAGCCGCGAGATCCGGCTCAGGGTGCGGTACGTCCGGGGGTGGCTCTGGGAAGCGGGCTTCGGGTGGGAGTCGCTCCTCTCGAACTCCTTCGGGTTCTCGCGCGGAACGAAGCGATTCGAGGGAATCGTCGCAGGCTGGTTGCCGGCGAGCATCATGCTCCGCGCTCGGGGGAGGTTGGAGCAGACCAACTACGAGGATGACGACCTTGGCTGCATCTTCGTCGACGCGGGCAGCGATCCTGAGGCCGGGGAGGAGCTCAGCACGATCCAGGTCAGGCTCCGGCGGCGGCTGAGGGGCGCGCTCGCTCTGGAAGGGGGCCTCTCCGGTTTTCGAAACGAATCGCTCCTCGTCGGCCACTACTACGCGAAGTGGGTCACTTCCGTCGGTCTCATCTGGTCGCCTGGGGATGAGTCAGCTTTCTGACGCATGGAGGCGCATCGCTCCGGAAACCTGAGAAGCCGCTCGCAGGGCGTTCCCGAGCGCATAGTGGTGAGACGCATGTAAGCTCTTGCCGTGTATGATGTTATGCGCTACTTGATGAGGGGGATGGTCCTGGCATGAAACACGCAACTGCTCGATGCCGTTGAGGAGTGCCTATCCGATGCGATACTCAATCGCAGCCACCGTCCTCTTGGGGACCGCCCTCGCGGTGGTCGCCGCTTTCGTGCTTGGTGGCTGCTCGGAACGGGCGCCAACGGCTCCGCAGCGGTCATGGGAAGAGGTCCGCTATCACTGGAGCCAGACTTCGGGGAACGACTACCACGACATCGTCATCTCGGACTCGGGCGAGATGATGTGGGAGCTGCAGGGGCAGAGGGCGCCGGCTCGGGGCCTCCTGTCGGGTGGGAACCTGGAGACGCTCACCCGTCTCATCGACGCCCTCCCCTCTGCAGGATTCAGAGGATCGACTTCCTGCGATGAGGCCTTCTTCGTCTCCGTTCTCGGGGCCTCGGGCCGTCAGGAGTATCGTGGGGGCGCCTGCGACCAAGGCGTTCCCGAGGAGATTCAGTCCCTCGTAGCTCAGTTCGAGGGGTGGATAGAGTCCTCCCGGGAGTACCGCAGGGTTCCGATCTCCCTTCGGACACTCGTCCAGGGGGACGACGCGGCTGTAGCAAAGGAGACTCTTCGGATTGCCCGGGACCGAGATGAGCTCGTTGGCATGCTCGATCTCCTGCGCCCCGGGTCGCCGCTCGTGCTGCCGCCCGTCGACTTCGGCCGGGAGATCATCGTGGGGATCTTCGTCGGGGAGAGGCCATCGGAAGGGCATGCAGTCGCGGCAGCCGGGGCTTACCGCACCGAGGGCGGACAGATCGTGATCCTCGAAGAGCGGACCTCTCCCGGGTCAGGGTGCCGATCGGGGCGGCTCACGTCTCCATTCGTCCTTGTCGCGGTGGAAGGGAGCGCCGACGCGGATGTGTTGCTCGAGATCGACGTTCACGCGCTGTCGTGCGGGCCGGAGGGGAGCCCGACCCGATGAGCGCGAGGCGGGTCTCTGGGGCAGGGTTCGGATCGATGTTCATGGTCCCGGTGTGGTTCGCATCGACGCCGGGGAAGGGTGTGGCTGGAAGGTTGGGCATAGATGGTTCAGCAGGGAAATCCCCTGGAATCAACATCCCACTCCACCGAGGGCTTGCACAACCTGAGTGAGGAGGGGGTCCTTCCGGCTACCTATTGGGCGATGCGGGGTCCGGTTCTCCGGGCCCCGCATCGTCATTCTGTTCCTTCTCCTCGTGCAACTCCTGGCGGCAGCGGCGGGCGAGCTCACGAAACGTCAGAAGGATCCGCTCCGTGTGGGTGCCGCTCCAGAACACCCGGCCGCAGGCCGGGCATGATCGGTAGATCCTGCGCGTCGCTGCGACGTGAGGGGGAACCTTGGGGCGCACCTCGTCAAGGAGCGCGCGGTCGAGGGCCCTGTTGCAATCGGCGCAGCGGCTGAACGGGCGCGCGGTGGCGAAGATCGGCCAGCGCCCGGCCGCTTCCACCAGCTGTTCGGTCCATCGATCCGAACGGATGATCATTCCTCCCATGGGAGGCCATGCGAGCCCAGCTTCCGGAAGGCGGGCGGACCGCGTCAGGAGCGCGCGTTCCTGCGAGCGGGCGCGCGCGACCGCCGCGACGAGCGTGTCGCTCCGGCACCAGGCTGCGTCATGGCCGAGGAGGCGAAGGTAGCGGGCCAGCCGGCCGAGAGAGGAGTCGAGGGAGTAGCGGAGCGGGCCATGGGCGTTCACGGATTCTAGCCTACCACGTCTCCGGCCGCTCTGCCCGCGGATCGCGCATTGACAGGGGCCGTCCGCATGCCTAGCTTGCCCATGAGGGCGCAGTCCCGCACGCGACAAGGATGAACGAACTGAAGCCTTACGGCGGAATCGACACAAGCCAGTTCCGCGGCCACCCGGTCGACCTCGAGGTGTTCTCCGGTCCACTCGATCTGCTGCTTCATCTGATCCAGCAGGACCAGATCGAGATCTGGGAGATCTCGATCTCGCGCATCACGCGGCAGTATCTGGAGCATCTGCAGAGGCTGGAGGCGCTCAACGTCGAGATCGCGGGAGAGTTCCTCGTGATGGCCGCCACCTTGATGCGGATCAAGAGCCAGATGCTCCTGCCGCGTCCCGCCGCGCCCGAGGAGGACGGGGACGGGATGCCGCTGACGCGGGAGGGGCTGATCCAGAGACTTCTGGAGTACCGCCGCTACCGGGACGCGGCACAGGTGCTCCGCGACATGGAGGATGAGAGGCGGCGATCTCTTCCACGGGGATGGGCCCCTCTGCTCGAGAAGAGCCACCTCTATCCGCTGCGCGAGGCGAGGGCCGTCGACCTGGCGACCTATCTGCGGGAAGTGCTCGAGCGACCCGCTCCGATCGACACGCACGAGGTCCAGCTCGAGGAGATCAGGCTAGAGGAGAAGATCGAGCAGCTGCTCGCGGCGATCGCCTCCCGCGGCGATCCGATCCCATTCCGCGAAATGATCGCGCGCCCCTGGTGGCGGCTGGAGTGGATCGTGACCTTCTTGGCGCTCCTCGAGCTGATGCGCCAAGGAAAGGCGATTGCCCTGCAGGAGGAGTCGTTCGGAGATCTCTGGGTCCTGGCGGCGCCTCCATCCGAGCAGGGTCTCGAGGGCCACGACCTAGACGGCGAGCGGATGACGGAGCCGATGTCCATGGAGGGAATGCCGTGATGAACATCTCGAGGATCCTCGAAGCGATCCTCTTCTCGGCGGAGGCTCCCCTCACGGCCGAGCAGATCGCCTTCGCCCTGCCCGATGTCCCTCAGGAAGAGATCGCCGCGGCTCTCGAGGATCTCCAGCAGCGCTATGAAGCGGAGCAGCGGGGTTGGCGCCTCGAGCAGATCGCGGGCGGGTGGCAGCTCTTGTCTCATCCGGATCTCTACTCCTTCGTTGAGCGGTTTCTCGAGGGGAAGAGGCGCTCCCGGCTCTCGCGGGCGGCCCTCGAGGCCCTCGCGGTGGTCGCCTATCGCCAGCCGATCACCCGGGGCGAGCTCGAGGACCTGCGCGGCGTCGACTGCGCCGGAGTGCTTCACACGCTCATCGAGCGCGATCTGGTGACCGTGAGCGGCCGCTCCAATGCGATCGGCAGGCCCCTCCTCTACAAGACGACCGATCGCTTCCTCGAGCACTTCGGACTCTTCTCTCTCTCGGATCTGCCGCACCTCGCGGAGGTCGAGGCGCTCTGGGGGTCGGAGGATGTGCGCACGCAGCTGGAGGCGGAGCTCGCGCGCAGGCTTGGCCCTGCCGGCGATCCGTCGGGGAGTCCAGCCGGCGACCGCCCCGGAGAGGCTTCCGCGGAAGCCTTCCCGCTGTCGGAGGTGGAGGGGGGGGCGCTGATCGACCATGCGATCGGGGACTGACGGTTGAGACTGAACAGGTTTCTCGCCCTCTCCGGCCTGGGAGCGCGACGGAAGTGCGAGATCCTGATCCGCGAGGGGCGCGTCGAGGTCAACGGATCGACCGTCGACTCCCTGGCCTATCCGGTCGACCCCGCGAAGGATCGCGTCGTCTGCGATGGAGTTCGCGTCCGGCCACCCCGTACGCAGTTCTACCTGATGATGAACAAGCCGTCAGGGGTGGTCGTCTCAGCGCAGGATGAGCGGGGACGGAGCACTGTCTACGATCTCCTGCCCGAGCGCCTGCGCGGCAAGGTGCGGGCGGTCGGCAGGCTCGATCGGGGAAGCGAGGGGTTGCTCCTCTTCACCAACGATGGGATCCTCGCGCACGCCCTGCAGCATCCGAGCCGGGGCGTAGAGAGGCTTTATCTCGCGTGGGTGACCCCTCCGCCCGGGAAGGACGCGCTCGCCGCCTTGCGGCGGGGCGTCGCCCTGGGGAAGGGGGAGCGGAGCGGCCCGGCGACCGTCCGACTGCAAGCGGCTCGAGGAGGGACTGCCCGCGTGAGGGTGGGGCTCCGTGAGGGCCGCAACCGGGAGGTGCGGAGGATGTTCCGGAGCGTTGGTTGTCGGGTGTCGGCGTTGCGCCGGGTCGCCTTCGGGACGCTCCTGCTCGGCCCGCTTCGCGCCGGCCATCTGCGGCGCCTCACCGCGACGGAAGTGGCCGCGCTCCGCAAGGCGGCCGGCCTGGCGGAGAAGGAGTAGAAGTGGGCATCGCGGAGCAACGCAGGCGCCTCGACGCGATCGACGCTCAGATTCTCAGGCTCCTCGCAAGCCGTCTCGAGATCGTCGCCCGGATCGGGGAGGAGAAGCGGCGTCTCGGCGTCTCGACCTACGACCCGATGCGCGATCATGAAGTCATCGACCGGATTCTGAGGGAGGGAAGGGGGCGCCTTCCCGCGGTGGGGTTGCGCTCCCTCTACCGCCAGATCATAGCGGCGAGCCGCGGGCTGGAAACGCGCAAACCGGTCGCCTTCCTCGGCCACCCGGGCGGCTTCACGAATCAGGCCGCCCGGGAGCGATTCGGGGACGAGATCGCTCTTGAGGCGTGCGAGTCCCCCGCGCGAATCCTCGCCGGCCTCGACGCGGGCGATTTCGAGTACTGCGTAGTCAGCCTGGAGCCCTTCCCCTTCGAGCCCCACTTCGATCGAATCGATCTCTTTCTCCACTCAGAGGCGAGGATCTTCGCAGAGTTCTACGTCGTTCGCCGCGCGGGGCTCTTCGCCCGTCCGAAGGCGCGAGGCGTGAAGAACGTCTTCGTCTGTCCGGGGATGATGTCCGTCTGTTCGCGGTGGGTGGCGCAGGC
>VGJL01000071.1 GCA_016867495.1 Candidatus Eisenbacteria bacterium
TCTTCATCCGCGCCCCTCGAATCCTTGATGTCGGAAAGAACGTTGAGGTGCTCGGAACCCTGCGCGGCGAGCCGGTCCTCGTCCGCCAGCGGAACATCCTCGCCGCCGCGTTCCATCCGGAGCTGACACGCGACCCGGAGATCCACCGTCTCTTTCTGAGATTGGCCTCCGCGAGATCTTGACCGCCGCTTCCGGCCGTCCACCTCGTGAAAGCCGGATGGAGAGGCTGCCGCTCGAAGGCGCTCCCGGCGGGCCTGTCTTGTCCCTGTCCTTCCGTTCTGATAGCCTCCGCGCGTCGACCGGCGTTTCGCGCGGCGAGGATCGAGCTGCCGATGGAGCCCACCAAGGAGAGAGAGAGCGTGCCGCCTGCGGATCGCGTCGCGGTCGGCGGCGACACGCTCGTGCGGAACACGCTCCTCAACCTCGCCGGGCAGGTCCTTCCCCTCATCGTCGGGCTCGCCGTGATCCCTTACGTGATCCGCGGGCTCGGAACCGACCGCTTCGGCGTGCTGACCCTCTGCTGGGTCTTGCTCGGTTACCTCGGCATCTTCCAGCTCGGCCTCGGACCCGCGGTGACGAAGCACGCCGCTGAGCTGTTCGGCAGGAAAGACGCCCCCGCTCTCGTCGCGCTCCTCGGATCGTCGATGCGGTTGAGCGCGGTGCTCGGCATCGCGGCCTCGGCGTTCCTCGGCCTCCTCGCCCCCCTCCTCGCCGAGCGGGTCTTCCGCGTGCCGCCTAATCTCGTCGGGGAGACGAGGACCGCGTTCCTCCTGCTCTCCGCGGCGATGCCCTTCCTCTTCGTCGCGGGGACGGCACGGGGCTTCCTCGCCGCCGCGCAGCGCTTCGGCGTCGTGAACGCTGTTTGGGCCGCGACGACCTCGCTCAACTACCTGGTCCCCGCCGCCGCCGTTCTTCTCGGGAGGGGGCTCGGGACGGTTCTCCTCGTGATCCTGGCGAGCCGCGCCGTCGCGGCGCTTCTCCTCTACGTGTCCTGCAGGCGTCTCGTCGGTCCGGCCGCGCGCTCCCCACGCCCAATCCGATCTCCGATCGCGCCCCTCCTCCGCTTCGGTGGATGGGTCACGGTGTCCAACGCGACCAATCCGATTCTCTCGCACCTCGAGCGGTTCCTGATCGCGTCGTTCCTCTCGGTCGGGCTCCTCGCCTACTACGCGACGCCGTACGAGATGATCGTGCGGGCGGCGGCTCTCCCCGCCGCGTTCGCGCTCACGCTCTTCCCGGCGTTCAGTTTCCACGGGCCACAGAACCGGGAGACGGTGCTCCGTCTCTTCTCCCATTCGCTCAAGTGGCTCTTCCTCCTCATGGTGCCGGTCACGGTCTTCTTCGTCGCGTTCGGCGGCGCGCTTCTCTCGCTTTGGCTCGGCGGGGACTTCGCGGAGAAGAGCACGCTCCTCTTCCGCATCCTCGCCGTTTCTTTCTTCTTTCACGCCTTTGCTTACGTCCCGCTCTCCGTCGTCCAGGGCTTCGGGAGGCCGGACCTGAAGGCGAAGCTCGATCTCTTCGAGGTCCCTCTCTTCGCTCTTCTTCTCTTTCTTCTTCTCCCGCGCGCGGGGCTTGAGGGCGCGGCCCTCGCGAAGCTCCTCATCACGCTCGTCGACGTCGCCTTCCTCTTTCTCTTCGCGCGGCGTCTTCTTGGTTTTCGGACGGCCTCGTTCCGCGGGAGGACGACCTTGCTCCTCGGCGGGGCGGTCCTCGCGTACGTCGCCCTCTCGGCGATGTTCGCGGCGGGCGTACGTTCCGCTCCGCTCGGCATCGGCGCCTGGCTGGTCGCGACCGCGGGCTACGCGGTCGTCGCATTCCGCTGGGGAGCGAACGCGCGCGACCGCGAGGTGCTCCGCGCGGTCGCGCTCCGGCTGCGCGGCGGGGGGACGGGACGGTGAGCGAGCGGCCTCTCCGCATCACGTTCGTTCTCCCTTGTTATCCGCGCCTCCCGGTGGGCGGTTTCCGCGTCGTGTACGAGCACGCGAACCGGCTCGCGGCAAAGGGGCACAGGGTCTCGCTTCTCCACGCGCGGGGTCTTCCCGAACGGGGCCCCGTTCCGCGTGGGGTTCCTCTTGGGCGGTTTCGGCGGTTCGCGGCGGACCTTCGCGACCTCGTCTCGAAGCCGAGAGTCCGCTGGATGAAGGTCGACGAACGGGTGGAGATGCTCTACGCCCCCGACGCATCGGAGAGACACGTGCCTGACGGGGAGATCATCGTCGCAACCGCGTGGCAGACCGCGGCCCCGGTTGCCGGCTACGATTGGCGGAAAGGGGTCGGCCACTATCTCGTACAGCACGTCGAGCACTTCCTGCCGCACGGCGAGGACCCGGAGCGGATCGCGCGCCGCGTCGAAGCGACCTGGAGGCTTCCGCTCCGCATCACGGCGGTCTCGAGGTGGATCGCGGAGAAGATCGCGTCTTCCGGGGTTCGCGCGGATGTGGCGGTGGTCCCCCCGGGCATCGATGCCTCCCGCTTCCGACCCTTCCGCCCCCTCGACGCGAGGCCCGAAACGGTCGCGATGATGTACTCTTCCGCTCCGTTCAAGGGGGGCCAGGACGGGATCGCCGCCCTCCGCGTCGCGCGCTCGAGGCGCCCGGCCCTCCGCGCTGTTCTCTTCGGGACCGAGGCGCCCCCGCGCGGCCTGGACCCTTGGATCGAGTACCGGAGGAGCCTCTCCGAGAAGCCTCTCGTCACGCTCTACAACGACTCGCGCGTCTTCCTGTGCAGCAGCCTGGCCGAGGGGTTCGCCCTTCCCCCCGCCGAGGCGATGGCGTGCGGGTGCGCGGTCGTCTCGACCGACTGCGGCGGAAACCTCGAATACGCAGAGCACGGGAAGACCGCTCTCCTCTCGCCTCCTCGAGACCCTGGGGCGCTTGCCGCGAACCTCACCGCACTCCTCAACGACGACCGCCTCCGCCGCGCCCTCGCCGAGGAGGGCCTTCGCCGCATCGCCGCCTTCGATTGGGAGACGAGCGCCGCGCGGCTCGAAAAGCGCTTCCTCGACTCGATCGAGCCGGGCGCCTAGCCCGGGTCGACCCGCCGCCGGCCGCCGCCCCCGCGCCGGTACGCGCCCGTCCCGTGTCCACCCCCTTCCCGCTTGACCTCACGCCTTCGGCGGGGGTACCGTTCGGGGCGTATGAGCCCCCAGGAGTTCCTTCGTACCCTTCTTTTCCACCGCCGGCTCGTTCTCGCCAACGCACTCGGCGTCGCGTTCCTCGCCGCGGTGATCAGCCTCCTCCTCCCCAAGTGGTATCTCGGGCGGGCGACGGTCCTTCCCCCCGAGGAGAGGTCGAGCGAGTTCAGCCTGCTCACGGCGGCGATCGCCCAGGCCCCCATCCTCGCGAACTTCGCGTCGACCGGCACTCCATCCGAGATTGTGGCGCGAATCCTCGAAAGCCGGACGGTGAGAGGGCGCGTGGTCGAGGAGAACGACCTGCTCGAGGTCTACGAGGCGAAGAACATGGAGCAGGCGATCCGCGTTCTCGATTCGAGGACCGGCATCTCCGTCACGCCCGAGGGGCTCGTGAGCATCCGTGTGATGGCGCGGACGCCCGAGAGGGCCGCCGCGATCGCCAACTCCTACCTCGACGCGCTCGACGAGTTCAACCGCGAGCAGCGCGTCACCGCCGCGAAGAAGACGCGGCTCTTCATCGAGGGACGCCTCGCGGAGACGAAGGTCGATCTCGCGCGCGCCGAGGAGGCACTCCGGAAGATGGAGGAGCAGAACTCCTCGGTTGAGCTGAAGGAGCAGACGCGGGCCGCGATCGAAGCCGCTTCCGGTCTTCTTTCGGAGATCGCGAAGCGCCAGGTGGAACTCGGCGTGCTGCGGCAGGAGCTGACGTCGAGCCATCCTTCGGTCAGGCGGCTCGAGGACGAGCTTTCCGAGCTTCGCGGGCAGCTCGACGGGATGATCCGGGCGCAGGCGGAGGGGGACTCCGCTTCGCTCTACGTTCCGTTCCGAAGCGTCCCGACCGTGAAGATGCGGATGATCCGCCTCACGCGTGATCTCGAGCTGCAGAATCGGCTCTACGCCCTTCTCACCGAGCAGTACGAGCAAGCCCGGATCCAGGAGATGCGGGACACGCCGACGATTCAGGTTCTCGACCGCGCGACGCCGCCGGTGCGAAGGGCGAAGCCGCGAAGGACACTCGTCGTTCTCTCGGGGCTCGGCCTCGGGCTGCTCGCAGGGATCGTCGTCGCCTTCGGCGCGGAAGGGGGGCGGGCGATCGGGGGTACGCGGCGCTTCTCGGGGCCCCCTCCCTCGGTGAGGGAGGACCTCGCGGACTTCGGGCGTCTTCTCCGTAGAGGCCTCGCCAGCGAATCGCCGTCGGAAGACCGGGAGTAGCGCCGTGTCCGCGGCGTCCCCCGCACGGCTTCGCGAAGAGACGCTTCCCCTTTCGTTCGCTCTCTTCCTCATCGCGCAGGTCGCGCTCCTTCTCCTCGTCCTCCTCGCCCCCCCCGCGTTCTGGGTCGCCGCCGCTGCGGCCGCTGGCGTCCTACTCCTGCTTGCGGCGCCGATTCCGGTCCTCGCCGGGATCCTCGTTCTGGGCGGCGCCCTCTTCCCGTTCACCGGCTACCGATTTCGAGTCGCGCTCGGCGGGCTCTCGGGTCTGCTCTTTCTCCTTCTCCTCGCCGACCGCCTGCGCCTCTTCGCCCGCGGGCGTCTCTTCGCGGAACGCGCGCCCCTGGACCGGCCGGTCTTCGCTCTCCTCGCGCTCGTCGCTCTCGCTTCCCTCATCGGGATCACGGGGGGGGCGACGATCGAGCAGTGGCCGCTCGAAGCCTTCCCCTATCTCTGCCTCGCGATGGTGCCGGTCCTTGCACGGAATCTCGGCTCGCAGTCGACGGCGCGCATCTTCGCGGTCTACGCGGCGTTTCTCTTCGCGCAGTCGATCTACGCGGTCATTCTCTTCGCCCGCGAGGGGTTCGTTCGCATGCACACTCCTTCCTTCTCGGTCCACCCGGGTCTCGCGGCGGTGGTCCTGCTCGCCGTCGCCGCCCTTCACGAGGAGAGAAAGTGGAGAGCATGGGCAACAGTCGCTCTCTTCCCGATGATCCTCCAGCTCGTGGCGACCCTGACGCGCGGGTACTGGACCGGGTTTCTCTCGGGGGCAGTCGTCGTCGGGTTTTTCGCCCTGCGCACGCTTCCGCGCGAGCGTTTCCGGCGGCTCGCACGGCGCTCGCTCCTCGGCACCCTCGCGGTGCTCGCCTGCGTCGCCGCCGGGCTTGCCCGCTGGGGCCTACTCGAGTCGATCGAGGTGATCTGGGATCGTCTGGGCACATTCGCCTCTCTCGGCATCGACGCCTCGACTCGCGTGCGCGTGATCGAATGGGGGCTCGCCCTTCGACACTTCGCCGAGCGGCCGATCCTCGGGACCGGCTACGGCTTCACGCTCGAGTTCTTCCATCCCCTCTATCGACTCCGCGAGCCGCATTGGTGGTTCGTTCACAACAGCTACCTGCTCCTCCTTCTCAAGATGGGGATCGTCGGGCTCGCCGCCTTCGGGTGGCTCCTTGCCTCCTACTTCCGGACGGCTCTCGCCGCGATCCGCGCCGCTTCGGGAACCGACAAGGTCCTCCTCGTCGGCTTCTACGCCAACATCGTCCAGCTGATGCAGATGGCCCTCACGAACTATACGTTCTGTTCGCCTGTAAACCTTCCATACATGGCATTTCTCCTCGGCGCGACCGCCGCGCTCGCCCGGGAGCGGGAAGCGAGGAACGGCCGCCGCCCCGGCAGGTTGGGGGAGCCGTGAGCGGCCTCGTCCTGAAGCGCAGGGAGGTGAGTTCCCGGTGAGCGCGGAAGGGATCCTCCTCACGGCGGGCGTGGTGAGCTACGACTCGGAGGAGTGCCTCGGAGCATGCCTTTCCTCGCTTCTTGGTGAGACCGCCCCCCTTTCCGCCGAGGTGATCGTGGTAGACAACCGGTCCACCGACGGCTCCGCCGCTCTCGTTCGTGAGCGGTTCCCTTCGGTCCGGCTTGTCGTCGAGGATCGAAACCGAGGATACGGAGCGGCGTGCAACCGGATCTTCCGCGAAGGACGCGGGAGCTTCGTCCTTCTACTCAATGCGGACGTGGAGCTTCGGGAAGGGTGCCTCGATCCGCTTCTCGCGTTCCTTCGCGACCGCACCGACGCGGGGATCGCCGGCTGCCGCCTCGTCGGACGGGACGGAAAGCTCCAGCGATCTTGCTCGTCCTTTCCCTCTCTCTCCGGTTATCTCTTCGAGGCGTTCTTCCTCGACCGCCTCCTTCCGCGGAACCGCATCTTCGGGAAATACTCACTCGGCTTCATGGACTACCGCGAGGCGCGCGAGGTCGACGTGCTCCTCGGCGCGTTTCTCCTCGTTCGGAGGGAGACCATCTCCGCGCTGAACGGCATGGATCCGCGCTTCTTCATGTACTCGGAGGAGACCGATTTCTGTTATCGCGCCCGGCGAGCGGGGTGGAGGATCTGGTATGTGCCGGAGGGGACGGCGGTCCACCTCGGGGGGAGAAGCGTCGCGCGCATGCCGGAGAGGATGTTCGTCGAGAACCACAGGAGCAAGATTCTCTACATGCGCATCCACCATGGGCCGTTCCGCGCGGGAGTCGCCGGGGCGATTCTCTTTCTCGGCGCCTGGAACCGTCTCGTCCTCTGGGCGTCGCTTGGCCTCGTGTGCAGCCCCTTCTCGCCGAGGATCCGCGAGCGGGCGCGGTCGCGCGTCGCGATCTTCCGGAGCGTGGTCGGCTGGCACCTGGGCTTCGCGGACGGGGCCCGCGCGAAGAAGAAGAAGGAAGTTGGAGCCGGGGAGGCGGAGCGGCCATGAGAATCCTCTTCCTCTCCTCGCGCATTCCCCATCCGCCCGACCGGGGGGACCGGGTGCGCGCGTTCCACCTCCTCGAGACGTTCGCCTCGGAGCACGAGGTCGATCTTCTCACCTTCACGGAGAGAGAGATGGACCGCCCGGACGGGAAGGCGCTCGGGGCCCTTTGCGGGCGCGTCGAGGAGGTCGTTCTTCCCAGGTCGCGCTCGGTCGCGAGGGCGTTCCGCGGGCTCCTTTCACGCGATCCGCTGCAAGTTCATTACTACAAAGACAAGGCGTTCGGAGAGCGGGTCCGCGCCCTCGTCCGGGAAGATCCCTACGACTTGGTCTTCTCCCATCTCTTCCGGGTCTTCCCGTACGCCCGCTCGGTCGAGGGGGCGTTTCGGCTCCTCGATCTCACCGACGTGATCTCGCGCGAGGTCGTCGCGAGCGCCGCCTACCGCAGGTTTCCGATGAACCGGGTCTACAGGCTGGAGGGGGCGCGCATCCGGCGCTTCGAGATCGGAGCGTGCCGTGACGCCCACGAGATCTGGGTGATCTCGGAGGCCGAGAGAGAGATCCTGGCCCGCGAGGGGGTCGGGGAGAAGGTGCGGGTCGTGCCGAATGGGGTCGAGCCCGCGCTTCTCGCGACGCCTCTCCCGGCCGGGGGTGGGAAGCGGATCGGCTTTCTCGGGCACCTCGAGGTCTTCCACAACGTGGACAGCCTCTCGTTCTTCTGTGAGCGGGTTCTTCCACGGATCCGCGAGAGGGTTCCGGAGGCGCGTCTCCTGATCGCCGGGCGGGGGGCGTCCCCTGTCGTGAACGATCTGGCGCGCCGCGACGGGGTGCGGTTCGAGGGTTTCGTCGACGATCTTGCGGCCTTCTTCGCCCGCATCGACCTCTTCATCGCGCCTCTCCGCTTCGCCGCCGGCACGCAGAACAAGGTGATCCAAGCGATGGCCGCCGGCGTTCCGGTTCTTGTTTCACCGGAGGTCGCGCGCGGGATCGACGGCTCCGCAGAGGAGGCTTTCCTCACGGCCTCTTCGGAGGAGGATTGGGTGGAAAAGGCGGTGGAGCTTCTCCGCGACGGGGGGCGCGCCCGGTTCCTCGGTGAGGCGGGGAGACGGTTCGTCGAGAGTCGCTTCACGTGGAACGTCGCGAGGGAGCGCCTCCGTACGATCGAGCGGGAGCGGGGTGGGTCGTAGATCTCTGATTCGGCCCGGCAGGAATACGTCCTTTCCCGTCCCCTCGCGCAACTGGTTTGCGCTAGAATTCCCGTGACCCGGCGGCGGGGCGTCCGGCTTCCGTCGCGAAGGAGAAGGGGTGCGCGCCCAAACGATCGTCGATCGTCAGAATCGTCTTCTGCTGGTCTTGCTTTCCCTCGTGCTGCCGACGGGGAGCGTCCTCGGATCGGTCGCGGACTCCATCCGGACCGTCCCCTCGCTGCCCCCGGTGATCACCGAAGGGCCGGTCGACCCGAACGAGTACAAGGTCGGGCCGGGCGACGCGTTCCGGATCAGCGTGTTGGGGCAGCACCCGGTGACGACCCGGTCCATCGTATCGCCCGAGGGTTCGCTTGCGGTCCCGCCGGCGGGGGCGGTTCCCGTTTGGGGGCTCACGCTCGCGGAGGCGCGCGAGAAGATCCTCGGCGTCCTCTCCCGCTACTACCACGGGGTCGAGGTCCAGGTCGCGCTCGAAGAGCTGAGGCGCTTCGACATCCACGTGCTCGGCCGGGTGGCCGATCCGGGGACCTACGTCTCCAACGCGATGACGCGGGTCTCGACGGCGATCGCCCGAGCGGGCGGCTTCGCCGAGGACGCGTCGCGCCGGAGGATCCGGGTTCTCGGCCTCGACGGATCGACGCGCACCGCCGACGTCGTCCGCTTCGAGATGTTCGGCGAGAGGTACGCGAACCCCTATGTCGCGGACGGCGACCTGATCCAGGTTCCGATCCGGATGGGGATCGCGCGAGTTCATGGGGAGGTTGCCCTTCCGGGCGAGTACGAGATCGTCGAGAACGAGACGCTCCGTGAGATCATCGAGATCGCGGGAGGGTTCATGGACGACGCCGTGAGGGACCGGGTCGAGGTCACCCGTTTCCTCGACTACGATCCCTCCCGAACGAGACGGTTCACCGTCGACTTCTCGCACGATCCGCCTCGGAGCGAGGAACCGGACCTCGTTGCCCGAGCGGGCGACGAGATCTTCGTCCGAAGGATTCCCCAATGGCAACTCCATCGCGGCGTGTCGGTCGAGGGAGAGGTGCTCTACCCGGGTGTCTACGTGATCGACGAAGGGGAGGAGACCCTCACGGAGCTCGTCGAGCGGGCGGGGGGCTTTACCGAGGACGCCGATCTCTACGAGGCGACGCTCACGAGGGAGTCGTTCCGGAGCGAGGCGGAGGACCGCGAGTTCGAGAGGCTCCGGCTCGTTCCGGTCGCCGACATGACCGAGGACGAGTACGCCTACTTCAAGATGCGTTCGCGCGAGAACAAGGAGAGGGTCGTCGTCGACTTCGTCGCCCTCTTCCGCGACGGGGATCTGTCCAAGGACATTCTCCTCCGGCGCGCCGACGTGATCCGCGTTCCCCAGATCACACGGACGATCACGGTGAGCGGGCAGGCCGTGAACCCGGGGCGCCTTCCCTTCCGCGAGGGGGCGAGCTACAAGGACTACATCCGGGACGCGGGCGGTTTCGCGCGCCGCGCCTCGAAGGGGAAGGTCCGCGTCATCAAGGGGGTTTCCGGAATCTGGTTCGACGCGGGGGACACGCGTCTCGAGCCGGGAGATACCGTCTGGATTCCCGAGAAACCGCAGCGCGACTACTGGGAGCTCTTCAAAGACTTCATGACCGTGGCTGCGCAACTCGCGACGGTCTACCTCGTCGTCGACAGCGCCTCGAAGTAGGGACGGAGTTTCCTTCGCTCCTCAAGCTCCGCGTCCGGTCCCGCGCTCGATCGTCTCGTAGAGGATCTCCTCGACCCTCTCGATGATCCGTTCCCAGGCGAAGTTCTTCTCTACGAGTTCCCTCCCCCTTCGCGCGATCGAGGAGGCGAGCGCGGAGTTCTCGAGCAGTTGGACTGCCGCATCCGCGAACGCCTCGGGCGTGTCGGCGACGAGGATCGTCTCGCCATTGCGGAAGGGGAGGCCCTCGCACCCCACCGTCGTGCTGACGACCGGACGCTCGTTCGCGAGCGCCTCGAGGATCTTGAGGCGAACTCCCCCGCCCGCGCGGATTGGGACGACTGAGAGAGCGCACTCGCGCACCGCGGCCGCCGCGTCCTCCACGCGCCCCGCAACTCGGATCCCCTTCTCCGGCGCGTGGAGAGCGAGGATCTCCCGCGTCGGGCCCTCTCCGGCGAGGACGATCTCCGCGTCCGGGATTCGCGCGCGCACGAGGGGAAGGATTGAGCGGGCGAGCCAGAGGGCGGCGTCCCGATTCATGGGCCACCGGAAGCTCCCAAGGAAGAGGGCGGAGCGCGGGCGCGAGGGGAGCGGGATCACCTCACGCGGGTAGACCCTCGCTCCCGGGGGAACGACAGCGATCCGCGCCTCCGGGGCGAGAGGGAGCATCTCGCGCCGGTCCTCGTTCGAGAGGGCGATCACGCGGTCCGCGGCAAGGAGCGCTCGCCTCTCCGTTCGTTCGATCCGGCGGACCTCGATTCTCCCCGCGATCCTGGCGAGAATCCCGCTACGGGCGAAGAAGCGCCGGACGAGGAGGCTCTCCGCGTTGTGCTCGAGAAGGACGACTGGAAGAGCGGGAGAGAGGCGGCGAATCGGATCGATGAGGTAGGAGGTGAAGAGCGAGTCGAGGATTACGAGGCCCGGCCGGAAGGAGTCGAGGAGGGGGTCGAGCCTCTCCTCGACCTTCGCGAAACGGTGCCGCGCGATCCGGATCGAATCACCGTGGACGAGCCCTCGAGCGACGCGGCGGATTTCATGCTCCCCCCGGACGTCGACGCCAACGGTCTTCGCGATCCGCCCAAGCTCCGCGATCGACCGGCTGTCCCCCTCCCGGCGGAGGGGCGCGAGAAGCGCGACTCGATGTCCTTTCCTCGCGAGTCCGGAGAGGTGGTGGAACGCGACGAGCTTTCCGCCCGAGTCGGGAGGATAGGGGACAAAGCTACATATCTGAAGGATACGGAGCGGAGCCCGCCCGGTCTCGGTCACGGCAGCGCCCCCTCGTCCGCACCGTGCGGGGCCTCGATTTTCCAGAGGGTCGCGCCGTTCTCGGCGGGGACGTCCGTCGCACGGTAGGACTGGAGAAGCTCCAGGATCTTCTCGATCTCGAAGCCGCGGGGGCGCATCTCCCTCCACGGCACCCCCATCGGGAACGGCTCGTTCAACACCCCTTCCATGTAGACCGCCCTACCTTCGAGAAGGGCGCGCGAGATGGCCGAGTCGATCGCCGCGTAGTAGCGGATCGGATCGCCTGCCCATTCGGCGCGAGTGCTCCAGCGCCAAAGGGAAATCACCTCGACGCCGGGGGAAGGGTCGTAGCGCTCGACGCCGTCCGTCCAGTCGAGGCCGGGCGCGATCAAGAGGCCTCCCGGCTCGACGCGCGCGAGGACCGTCGCACGCTCTCTCTCGGCGCTCCGGTCGGTGCGAAGCGGAATCACCGAGCCGAAGAGACTGAGCGGGAGCACGGCGAGCGCCACCGCCGCACGGAGAACACCCACGAGCCTCCCGCGCCCAAGGAGGGAGAAGCCGAAGAGCGCCCAGAGGATCGGGAGTGGAAGAAGCCAGAACTGAGGATCGCTCCCGATCCATTGAAGGTTGAAGAGAACGAGGAGGGCGAAAGAGACGGCGAGTACGGCGAAGACCGCGCGGCGGGGCTCGGCGCGGATTCGGGTCGCGCCCGCGGCGAGGAGAAGCGCCGTCCCGGCGAGGGCGAGGAGCCAGAGCGCGAGGGAGAATGCGTCGGTCGGGGCGGCCTCGATGCTTCCCTCTCCTTCCGTCCAATAGCGCACGAGGCGCGCCGCCCCGCCCACGGGGACGATCGAATCGACGAGGCCGAAGAGGACGCGCGCGAGAGAGAGGAGCGAGAACCCGCCGTAGGAGAGGCTCGTCGAGCCGCTCCCGTAGCGCGTGATCCACGCGGCGAACGGGACATCCGCCCCCGAGCGGGCGTACGCGGCCGCGAGGCCGGCGAGAGGGACGAGAGCGGCGAGGAGAGCGCACGCGAATCCGGTCCGTCTCCGTCCGAGAAGGCCCGCGACGAGGAGGGCGATGCCGATCGTCACGACCGGGAGGGCGCTCGTGGCGAAGAAGAGGACCGAGAGGCCGAGAAGGGAACCCGCAAACGCCTCACGGATCCACGACCGGCGATGGAGCGTGTCGAGGAGGAGAACGCCGCCAAGCAGAAACGGAAGGTGGGCGAGGAGGATCGGCTCGCCGTCCGTCCCGAAGAGGAGAAGTGCGTGCGAAGAGAGGTAGCCGAAAGCGAGAATCCCCGCGACCGCTCCTTCCGGGAAGAGACGGCGCATGGCAAGGAGGAAGAGAAGGCCGGACACGAGATAGGAGAGCCTCGAGATCCAGACGAGGGTCTCGAGCGGCTCGATCGACCTCCCGGAGAGAGGGATTGCGACGCGCTCGTAGAGATAGCGGACCGTGGGGTAGAGGAGAAGGCGATTCGGGTTCGTCTCGGGCGGGGCGTCGGTTCCGCGCATCATGCGCCCGTACTCGTACGCGTCCCCCGAAGGGCTCCGCGTAGGGATCGCAACGAGCACAGCGAAGAGGAGAAGCGGAACGAGCCAAACGGCTGAACGGCCGGCGCGCGCCGCCGGGATTCGGGTGGCGGACTTTTCTTCCGATCCCCCGGCAGTCACCTTTCCGCTCCGAGCCTCGCTACGCCCCGAGAATCGTCCTCACCCGCTCCCGGACCTTCTCCGATCCGGACCGGACCCGATCGAGCACCTCGTCCGCGCGGCGGCGGGTCTCCCGGACGAACGCCTCGTCCGCGATCTGCCCGAGGTTGATAA
>VGJL01000072.1 GCA_016867495.1 Candidatus Eisenbacteria bacterium
TCCTCGACGGGACCTGCTCGGTCCTGACCGAGGAGCAGTGCACGGTGGCCGGTGGCTTCCTCTGGATCGTCGACGAGGACTGCGTGGATGACTGTCCGCCGGTCCCGACGGAGAAGACGACCTGGGGCAAGGTGAAAGCGACGTACCGGTAGTATCTTCCTAGAGAGCTTCTAGGAACGAGGGCCCGCCTCCTCACCGGGGCGGGCCTTCTGTTTGGCCGCCTCCCGGTCTCGCGAAGCGGCCCTCGCAGGCCGGCGGGCGGACAGGCGAGCCCGCCGGATTCCCGAAGCGCCGCGCCGCGAACGCGCACAGGAGCGGCGCGAAGGGAAACGGCGGGCGAGTATCCCGCTGCCCTCGACGCAATTGGCTGGATCTGAGATGCGAGCGGCCGCGCCGCGAGGCCCGGCGCCCTCAGAACAAAGCCGGGCCGAGCGGATGCGCCAGGCGAGCATCCCAATTGCAGTCGAAGAAGTTCAGATGATCTTCGACAGGAAGGCCGCCGTGCGCGCCTCGCGGGGTCGATCGAAGATGTCCGACGGCGAGCCCCCCTCGATCACCTCGCCGCGATCGAGAAAGAGGACCTGCTGGGCCGCTTCCCGCGCGAATCCCATCTCGTGCGTCGCCACGACCATCGTCATCCCGCCCTTCGCGAGATCGCGCATCACATCCAGGACCTCGCGGATCATCTCCGGATCGAGGGAAGAAGTCGGCTCATCGAAGAGAAGGACCTTCGGCCGCATCGCGAGGGCCCGCGCGATCGCCACGCGCTGCTGCTCCCCGCCCGAGAGCTGGCGCGGCGAGCGATCGGCCATGCCGCTGAGGCCGACCCGGGCGAGCAACGCGCGCGCCTCCTCCTCGACCGCGCCCCTCGACCTCCGCCGGACGATCTCCGGCGCGAGCGTGATGTTCCGGAGAACAGAGAGATGGGGGAACAGATGGAAGTGCTGGAAGACCATGCCGGTCTCGGCGCGGACCTGATGGAGCAAGCGCCCCTCGTGATCGAGGGGAACCCCGTCCAGGATCACCCGCCCCTCGTCCATCCGCTCGAGGCCGTTGATCAATCGCAGGACGGTGCTCTTCCCCGACCCGGAGGGTCCGATCAAGACCGCTGTCTCCCCCCGGGGGACATGGAAACTGACATCGCGGACCGCGGCCACGGCGCCGAAGCGCTTCGTCACGCCCTCGACCCGGACCATCAGCGCTCCCCCCGATGAAGGTGCCGCTCGAGCCGCGCGGACAGGCGCGTCAAGACGAGCGTCATCGCGAGGTAGAGGATCGCCACGACCGTCCAGGTCTGGAAGTCCGAGAAGGTCGACGAGTAGTACTCGCGGCCCGCCCGCGTCAACTCCCGCAGACCGATGATCGAGACCAGGGAGGAGTCCTTCAGGCAGGCGACGAAGTCGTTCAGGATCGGGGGGATCACGATCCGGAAGGCCTGCGGCAGGATCGCGTGGCGCAGGCACTGGACGTTCGAGAGTCCCAGCGATCGCGCGGCCTCCCACTGCCCGCGCGGGACGGCCTGGATCCCGGCGCGGATCGTCTCCCCGATGTAGGCGCTGTATCCGATCCCGATCGCGAGCACGCCGGCGGGATACCGATCGAGATTGAGGATCCGGCCCAGGCCGAAGTAGAGGAAGAAGACCTGGACGAGAAGGGGGATGCCGCGAAGCGTGTCGACGTAGGCCGCGCCCGCGACCCTCAGGATCCTGCGGTTGCTCGTCCGCAGGATTCCCACGAAGAGACCGAGAAGAAGGGCGAGGACGAAGGCGGCGAGGGCGATCCGGATCGTCGCGGGAACCGCGGGCAGCAGATAGACGAGGATCTTCCCGAAGAGCTCGAGCTGGTCCGCCGCCCGGCTCACGGCCTACGGCGCCTCCAGGCCCCAGCGGCTTCTCAGCTCGAGGAGCTTCCCGCTCCTTCCCATCTCCCTGAGCTGCTCGTCCACCGCGTTCTTGAGGGCCTTGTCGTCGAGTCGAAAAGCGATTCCGTACGATTCGCGCGTGATCGGGCCGCCGACCAGACGCACCTCCGGATGCGCGCGCGCGAAGAGCGCCGCGGTCGGCGTGTCCGAGATCACCGCATCGAGACGCCCGATGCGGAGGTCGAGAAAGGCCGCTCCGATCGCATCGAAGCTCACGACCTCCGCGTGGTCGACTCCTTGGGCGAGCCGCTCCCCCGTCGTTCCGAGCTGCACCCCGATCCTCCGGCCGACGAGATCCCCGAGCCTGTAGGAAGGGCTGTCGGACCGGACGCAGATCGACTGCCCGGCCTCGTAGTAGGGTTCGCTGAAGAGCACCTGCCGGGCCCGCTCGTCGGTGATCGTGAGGGCGGAGATCACCGCGTCGTACTTCCCGCTCTTGAGAGCGGCGAGGATCCCGTCGAAGGGGACCACGAGGAACTCCACGCGGAAGCCGAGGCCCTTGCCGATCTCGCGCAGGAGGTCGGCGTCGAAACCTGCCACCTGACCCGACGCGTCGACCGTCTCGAAGGGAGGATAGGTCGCGTCGGTTCCCACCTTGAGAAGTCCCGCGCGCTTGGCGCGGGCCAGCGAGTCCCCGCCCGGTTGCCCGCAACCGGCAGCCGACAACAGAACGAGCGTCAAGACGATCCACGATGCGCGTCGCATCCTACCTCCCACCCGGCGGCCCACGGTAGATAGAGGCCGCCCGGGAGTCAATCCCGCGGCGGCCCCTCGATGAGTCTCCGCAAGGAGCGCCGATCAGCGGAGGATCGTGACTTTGCGGGTCGCGCGCTCTTCCTCCGATCGGAGAACGACCCAGTAGGTCCCGGAAGGAACCGGATGCCCTTGGGCGTCCAGGCCGTCCCAGACGGCCGTCTGCGGGCCCGGCAGAGCCGCGCCCTCGATCAGGCGCCGAACCCTGCGACCACCGATGTCGAGGAGATCGAGCGTGACATCGCCCGCGCGCGGAATCGTGTATCTGAGCGTCGCCATCCCGGAGGAAGGATTCGGGCGGGCGGCTTCCAGGCCGAACGCGACGGCCGGCGCGGCCTCCCCCTCGACCTCGGCCGGCAGCATCGGCTCGCGGAAGAAGTTCCTGAGGATGTACATCACGTTCGTCTTCAGGTTGGCGTGGTTCCATCGATAGGGACGGCCGCTCAGGAAGACGAACTGCGCGCCGATGTGGCGATACCGGCCGCCGCCGACCGGCTCCCTCCAGACGCCGATCCCCGGATCGACGCTGTAGCCCGCGTCCGCCTTGTAGATGATCCGGGCGTCCGGCTGCGAGAGGGTCTGGTTGAAGACGGAAACGGCGCTCTGCGTTCCGATCCTCGCGATGTTCGTCAGGCCCGGGTAGGTGGCGATGCAATCGAGCAGGCTGGATCCCGACGCCCAGGTGATCCCGAGGTACTGCCTCAACGACTCCGTGATGAACTGATCGCCGTTGCGGGCCAGGAGGAGGAGATTGCCGCCGGCCTCGAGGTAGCTCTGGATGGGGCTGTTGAGCCAGGAGGCGAGGTCGCCTCCGTAGTTGTTGCCGACCCACACGATGTTGCGGTAGTGGCCCATCACATCGGCGGGCACGGGGCCGTGGCCGAGAGGCTCGGGCAGCGTCGAGGGGTATCCGGTGGGGGGCTCGTTGAAGTGGTCCCAGAAGTCGATCGTGTAGTCGCCCCAGAACGCCCTGTTCTCGTAAGCCGTGAGGATCTCCGCGCCGTAGGCGCCCCAATCGACGCCGTTGACGAGCAGAACCGACCGATCCAGCGGAGGATTGACGACCGGCTCCTGCACGGTCCGGAGAATCCAGTTGTCCTTGTCGATCTTGACCGAGAGGGGTTCCTCGACCACCTGCAGCGTGAAGGTCTGCGCCGCCTGCGTGTTCATGACCACGAAGGTCTGCTCGCCGCTTGCGGTCGTGACTGTCACGTCGACCGGCATCGTGAAGATCTGCCAACTCTGCGTCTGGTAGAGATCGAGGACGATGTCGAATCCGCCCTGGACCGGGTCGACCGAGTAGTCGAACCGGTACTGCGGGTAGTACTCCCCATAGATCCACTGCTGGAAGAAGTAGTCCAGGTCCTGGCCCGAGACCCCCTCGCAGACGTCGCGGAACTCCTCCGTCGTCACGGAGTCGTATCCGTACTGGGCCCGAAGCGCCGCGAGCGACGCGAAGAAGTCCTCGTCCCCGAGGACGTGCCGGAGCATGTGGACGACCCACGACGCCTTGTTGTAGGTGAGGTTGTGATCGAAGATCCTGCCCCAGTCGCTCAGATCCGGAACATAGATGGTGCCCGGGCCGAAGAACTGGTTGTAGCTCAGGTCCTGATGGTAGGCCTCCATCCCTCCGTTGGCTTCCGCCCAGATCGCCTCGCTGAAGGTCGCGAGCCCCTCGTTGATCCATATGTGGTGGAAGTCCTTGCAGGTCACCATGTCGCCCCACCACTGGTGGGCCAGCTCGTGGGCGGTGATGTACTCGATGAAGACACCAAGGCTGGTGCAGGTCTGGTGCTCCATCCCGCCGCCCCAGGGGAACTCCGCGTGCCCGTACTTCTCGTCGAGGAAGGGATAGGGGCCATAGACCTCGGTGTAGGCGGCGAGCATGTCCTTGACCAACGCATTGGTCGGCATCGCCTCCGCGACGTGATCGGGGAAGATGAAGAACTTGATCTCCATCGAGTCGGTCGGGGAGTGATGGAAGTAGTCCGAGTAGACGGTGAAGGGGTGGATCGCCAGCGAGACCAGATAAGTCGCGATCGGATGCTTCTCCCTCCAGCGCGTGATCGCCTGGGCCCCGTTGTCCGTGGCCTCGACGAGCGATCCGTTGGAGGCGGTGATGAGCCCGGTCGGCGTGACCACTCGAATCCAGACCGAGTCGGCCTTGTCGTGCGACCAGTCCTTGCAGGGCCACCAGGTCCGAGCCCCGAAGGGTTCGCTCAGCGTCCAGATCATCGGTTGCCCGTTGTGGGCGTCCCACCCGAAGGCGCCTCCCGGCTCTGGGTTGCCGCTGTAGGAGACGGTCACCTCGATCAGTTCGTCCGTCGCATAGGGGCGATCGAGGTTCACGGTGAGGAGATCGGCCGTATGGCTGTAGGTGGCCGGAGTCCCGCCTGATGTGACCGAGCTGACGGTCATGAGGTTGTCCAGATCGAGATCGAGGGTCGTCAGCGGACCGGCGACGACCTTGACCCGGGCGTCGACCGAGCCGGTCAGGGTCGATGTCGCGGGGTTCAGATTCAGATCCAGATCGTAGAAGATGGCATCATACGCGTCCTGATTGGGGGTCTGCCTCCCCTCCATCTTCCCCAGGCGTTCGTAAACCCGCTCATACATCTTCGTCTTGTGGAAGGCGAGGTAGGGGGCCGTGTCCCGCTCATCGAGGATCTGCCCCTGCCAGCCCGCGCGCGTCGGAGGGTAGTAGACCGGGTCCGCGAGCGCTTCGATCGAGGCGCCGCATGTGATGGCTGCGAGCACGAGCCAGGCGAGGATGAGGGTGCGCCGGCCGTCAGAGCTGCGGTCCGCTCGGCGTAGCATGAAGTCTCCTTCCGATGGTTGCGTGCGATCCGCCTGGGTCCACCTGTGCCGGTGGTCCGGCCGATCGAAAAAGCACGGGGAGCGGAGCCTCGCTTGGACGGCGAGCCCACACTCCCCCCTTACCACCCGATTCTAGCACAGCCGCCCTTGACCGCTCCATCGCAGAAGAAGATCATGGGCGGGATTTCCGGCAGATCTCTCGGAACCAACCCCGAGCGATTCCTGTTCACAGACGAGGATTCCTCTCCCAAGGAGAAGCAAAGATGACAGAGAGTCGCAGATCTCGCCTGCGCTTCGTGATCGGTCCGCTCGCCTGTCTCGCGATCGCGGCCCTCATCGCCGGATGCGGCAACAGCAAGACCGGCGCGGGCAGGCAGGCGGAGCAGGGCAAGAGCGCCCCGGCCGCCTCGGCGGAGGCCCAATCCTCTGCCCCGTCAAGCCCGGCGCCATCGACTATGGACCAGAAGGAGGCAGCACCCGTGTCGGATGAGAAGGTGGTCACGACCGCGTCCGGACTGAAGTATGTGGACATGGTCGCCGGCGAAGGCGCGTCCCCGGCGCGGGGACAGAGGGTCGTGGTGCACTACACCGGCTGGCTCGCCGATGGAAAGAAGTTCGACAGTTCCCTCGATCGCGGCCAGCCGTTCAAGTTCATGCTCGGACAGGGGCAGGTGATCAAGGGGTGGGATGAAGGCGTGGCCACCATGAAGGTCGGCGGCAAGCGCAAGCTCATCATCCCCCACCAGCTCGCCTATGGAGAGCGCGGATACCGGGGCGCCATCCCTCCGAAAGCGGAGCTGACCTTCGAGGTTCAGCTCCTTTCCATAGAGTAGCGGCGCCGCTCAAGGAGAACTGAAATGCGCCGGAGGAGCTGGGCCATCCCGGCCGCGGTCCTGCTGGTTCTCGCGATCGTCACGCTCGTCTGGATCAGGCGCGCGGGTCGCGATGACGCTGCCCTCTATCGGACCGAACCGGTTCAGAGGGGAGACGTGCGCCTTCAGATCACCGCGACCGGAACCCTCAACGCGATGACGACGGTTCAGGTCGGAAGCCAGATCTCGGGGACGATCGACGCCCTTCACGCCGACTTCAACAGCCAGGTCAGGCAGGGGCAGCTCCTGGCCCAGATCGACCCGACATTCCTGAAGGCGCAGGTCGCGCAGAGCGAGGCCGATCTCGAGAGAGCCGAGGTCGCCAGGCGGCAGGCGGACCGCGACTACGCCCGCCAGACCCCTCTGCGCGAGCAGGGGCTCGCATCCCAGGCCGAGATCGACGCCGCCGAGACGGCGCTGGAGGCCGCGCGCGCCTCGGTCAAGTCGGCGGAGGCCGCGCTCCAGCGGGCGAAGACCAACCTCCGCTACGCTACGATCCTCTCTCCGATCGACGGAATCGTCGTCTCGCGCAACGTCGATGTCGGGCAGACCGTCGCGGCATCCCTTCAGGCCCCCACCCTCTTCACCATCGCCAACGATCTGACCCGGATGCAGCTCGAGGCCTCCGTCGATGAGGCCGACATCGGGCTGGTCGAGCTGGGGCAGACCGTCACCTTCACGGTCGATGCCTACCCGGAGAGGGTCTTCCGGGGGACGGTCGAGCAGATCCGCCTCTCGCCGAAGACCGACCAGAACGTCGTTTCCTACACTGTGATCGTCCATGTGGCGAATCCGGAGCAGAAGCTCCTGCCCGGGATGACCGCGAACGCCACCTTCCAGGTCGCCGAGGCCTTGGGCACCCTCATGGTCCCCGCCGCCGCGCTGCGGTTCAGACCCGGCTCATCCGAGCGGACCCGCCCCGGGACGCTCCATGTTATGGACAACGGCGGTCGCCTGAGGAGGATCTCGGCGCGCCCGGGGATCAGCGACGGAACCTACACCGCCGTCGCCTCCGATTCCCTCTCGGAGGGGATGCAGGTGGTCGTCGGCCTGAACCGCGCGGGCGGATCGATGGCCGCGCAGGGCACCGTCAACCCGTTCGCTCCGGGGGGAACGCGGCGTGACCGCAGATAGCTCCCCCATCATTCGAATCCGCGATCTGGTCAAGATCTACGGCGAGGGGGAGAGCCGCGTCGTCGCTCTCGCCGGCGTCTCTCTCGACGTGGCGCCGGGCGAGATGGTCGCCGTCATGGGAGCCTCGGGAAGCGGCAAGTCGACGCTCATGAATATCCTCGGATGCCTGGACCGGCCCACGTCGGGCTCGTTCCTCCTCGCCGGGGAGGATGTTTCCCGCTTCAATCGCGAGGAGCTTGCCGATATCAGAAACCGCCGCATCGGTTTCGTCTTCCAGGGATTCAACCTCCTCGCGCGCACCAGCGCCCTCGAGAACGTAGAGCTGCCCCTTGTCTATTCGTCCACGCGCGGCCAGGAGATCGCGGCGCGCGCGCGGGCCGCCCTCGCGCGAGTGGGGCTGGCCGATCGCTCGCACCACACTCCCAACAAGCTCTCCGGAGGACAGCAGCAGCGCGTGGCGATCGCGCGCGCGCTCGTGAACGACCCCTCCATCCTGCTGGCCGATGAGCCGACCGGCAATCTGGACACGGCGACCTCGGCGGAGGTGATGGAGCTCTTCCTGGAGCTCAATCGGGCCGGCATGACCATCCTCATCATCACCCACGAGCACGACATCGCTCGGTACGCGGAGCGGTTCATCCTCCTTCGGGACGGCCGGATCGTGGAGGATCGGCCGGTCATCGACCGTTTCATCGCGGAGAAGAGGAGATGACCAGGTTCCTGTTGCTCCTTCGCGTGGCGCTGCGGGCCATCGCCCGCAACAAGATGCGCTCGGCCCTCACGGTCCTCGGGATCATCATCGGCGTCGCCGCCGTGATCGCGATGATCGCCATCGGCGAGGGGGCCTCCTCCATGGTCCAGGCGCAGATCGCCTCGCTCGGAGACAACGTGATCAACATCTTCCCGGGCTCTTCGATCGGCCCCGGGGGGCGCCACGGAGGGGCGGGGACGTCCTCGAGCCTGGACGAGGAGGACGCCGCGGCGATCGCGCAGAGCGTCCGGTCGATCAGGAAGGTGACGCCCGTCGTCATGACCGGCGCGCAGATCGTCTACGGAAACCAGAACTGGTCGACCTCCATCCTGGGAGGAGGAACCGACTACCTGGAAATCCGGCGCTGGGGCCTCACGGCGGGAGCCAACTTCACCGAGTCCTCCGTACGCGGAAACGCCAAGGTCTGCCTCGTGGGCCAGACGATCGTCGACAACCTCTTCGCCGGCGAGAGCCCCGTGGGAGCCACGATCCGGATCAAGAAGATGCCGTTCACGATCATCGGCGTCCTCGAGAAGAAGGGGCAGAACACCTGGGGACGGGACCAGGACGATGTGATCGTGATGCCCTACACGACGGCCATGAAGAAGGTGAGCGGCACCACGCGGATCAGCATGATCCTCGCCTCGGCGAACTCCATGGCCGAGATCCCGCGGGCGACGGAGGAGCTGACGCAGCTCCTGCGCTCCCGGCACAGGCTGGCTCCGGGCGCAGAGGACGACTTCACGATCCGGACGCAGCAGGACATCGCCGACATCGCCGGCTCGACTTCCCGGGTGATGCGCATCCTTCTCGCCGCGATCGCGTCGGTCTCGCTCCTCGTCGGCGGCATCGGGATCATGAATATCATGCTCGTCTCGGTGACCGAGCGGACCCGCGAGATCGGCGTCCGCATGGCTGTGGGCGCGAAGGGGTGGCAAGTCCTCGTCCAGTTTCTCTCCGAATCGGTCGTCCTGGCGAGCATGGGCGGAGTCCTGGGCATCCTGCTCGGGATCACCGCGGCGCGCTTGGTCGGGAAGTTCGCGCGCTGGCCCGTCCTGATCGCTCCTGAGGCCGCCGCGCTCGCCTTCCTCTTCGCCGCGGCGATCGGGATCTTCTTCGGCTACTGGCCCGCGCGCAAGGCCTCCCGCCTCGACCCGATCGAAGCTCTGCGGTACGAGTAGGCTCAGCGAGTGAAGCGGGCCTGCAGCGCGACGATCCCCCGCGTCACCCCGAATCCCGCGAAGAGGACAAGAGCGATCACGGCCCCCGACGGGAGATCGAGCAAGTAAGAGGCGAACATCCCGATCAGGACGGCGGCGACGCCGATCGCGAGAGAGGCGATCTGGACCGTCACCAATCGGCGCGCGAAGAGGAGCGCGATCGCGCCCGGGAGGACGAGCAGGGCCGAGACGAGAATCGCCCCCACGATCTTCATCGCCGCGACCACTTCGATCGCCACCAGGAGGAAGAGGATCAGTCGCATGCGATCGACGGGAACTCCCTCCACCTGCGCCAGCTCCTCGTGGAACGTGGCCGACACAAGCGGCCTCGCGAGCGCCAGCGCCAGCGCGACGGCCAGGGCGGTCGCGCCGAGCGAGAAGATCAGATCCTCCGGAAGACAGGCGAGGATGTTCCCGAAGAGGAAGGAGAAGACATCCTGCGTGTACCGCTTCTGGAGCGAGAGGCAGACGACCCCCAGGGCCATCGAGGCGGCGACCAGCATGCCGATGGCGCTGTCCTCGCTGACCCTTCCCTTGCGCGTCCAGAGCGCGAGAACCACGGCGAGGAGACAGGCGAAGACGGTTCCCCCGAGAGAGAGATTCACGCCGATCAGCAGAGCGAGAGTCGCGCCTCCGAAGGCGGCATGGGCGAGGCCGTGGCCCGCGAACGACATCCGCCGCAGCACGACATAGGGCGAAAGGAGGCCGCATCCGACCGCGCTCAGCAGGCCGGCCGCCAGGGCGCGGCGGAGAAACCCGAGCTCGAGCCAGTCGGCCAGCATCAGTGGCGGTGCTCCAGGAATAGTTTGTGGACCCCGAAGGCCTGCGCCAGTCTCCCCTCGTCCAGCTCGGATGGAGAGCCGCAGAAGTGAATCGTCCCGGCGACGCAGACGACCTGGTCCGTGTGCGTGGAGACGACCGAGAAATCGTGGCTGACGATGACTGTGGTCAGCTCGCGCTTCGATCGTATCTCTACCAGCAGGTGGAGGAAGTCCTCCAGCGCGGCCGGATCCACTCCGAGAGTCGGCTCATCGAGCAGAAGAAGGCGGGGATCGCGCACGAGCGCCCGCGCGAGAAAGAGCCGCTGCCGTTCTCCGCCGCTCAGGACCCCGACGGGCGTGCGCGCGAGCGCCGCAAGGCCCAGGTCATCCAGGGCCCGATCGATCGTCCGCTCGCGGTCGCCGCCGCCGGCGGTGGTCGCGCCCATCGCGACGACGTCCCGGACGACCCCCGGGAACCGGGAATCGAAGGTCGGGGCCTGCGGGACATATCCGATCGCGCGGCTCATGCCGGGCGGCTCGCCGAGGACGCGCACACTCCCCCGGTCGGCCTTCTCGAGACCGACGAGGACGCGCAGGAGCGTCGTCTTGCCGCCTCCGTTGGGCCCCACGATTCCGAGGAATCTCCCCCGCTCGAGTCGCAGGTCCACTCCTCTCAGAATGGGAACGCCGCCCCGCGTGACGTGCAGATCGCGAACCTCGACGGCGGAGCCGACCGGCGCGGCCATCACTCGACTGCCCGCTCCGAGAGCGCGCCCGCCAGCCGATCGACGACAGCGCGGAGGAGCGCCTCGTAGGCCTCGGGACCATCGGCTCCTCCGATCAAGTCGATCTCGACCACCGGAACCCCGGTCTCCCGACCGACCACCTCCGAGAGGCGCGAGGAGAACTGCGGTTCGGCGAGGATGGCGCGCGCGCCGCTCCGCTTGATCTCAGAGACGATCTCTTTCAGCCACCGGGGCGACGGCTCCCGGCCGGGGAAGGGCTCCAGGACGCCCACTTGCCGCAGCCCGTATCGGGCGACCAGGTGGTTCAGTCCCCCATGGAATGCTACGAACGGGACATCTCGAACGGGAGCGAGTCTCTCGCCGGCGAATCGGTCGAGACTATCGAGCCTCGCCTCGGCTGTCGCGGCACGCGAGCGCAGCGAGTCGGCCCACTGTGGACGCAGCGACGCCAGGACCGATCCGATCCTCTCGGCCATCACCCCCGCCTTGACGGGGTCCATCCAGACGTGCGGATCGCCCTCCTCGTCGTGCGGGTCGGCCGGAGGCTCCGGTCCGGGCAGGTCGTAGCCGAGCCGCTCGATTCGCGCCTTCGGATTCGATCCGCGCGCGAGCGTCTCCATCCAGGGATCGAGGAGGCGGCCGATGACGATGTGCCCCTCCGCACGCGCCAGGGCCCGGACCGCGTCAGGCCCCGGCTCGTAGCCGTGGGGGGACGCGCCGGGCGGCAGGAGGACCCGAACATCCACGAACTCGCCCCCGACCATCTGCGCGAGGGCGCCGAGGGGAGGGATCGACGCCACGAGGCGGATCGGCTCGACAGCGCTGCTCTTTGGAGCCGACGTTCCCGACTCCCCGCCCGTTTGTCCGCCCACTCCGTCCGCCCCGAAGGCGGCGGGGGCTGCCGCGATCCCGATGCAGAGCCCAAGGGAGCGGAGGGTCGCGCCGAGGACAAGGCGGCGGGCCGCCCGCTTCCTCGCTTGCCCTGGGATCGGCGACCCCGAGGGCCTGCGCGGGCATCGACGCCGCCGCGCCAGCGATTCGTTTCTCATGAAGGGAAACCCTAGCCCCCCGCGCGCTGGACCGCAACCGAGCGGGACCGGCGGCGGGAGGTCCACTGGGCGATCCCTATCGATCGGCGACCGATCCTGTCGCCGTCACCCGGCTCCGGCCAGGCCGGGACCCGCGCCCCATCGGTGCGTAATGCCATGTATCGCAATGCATTGGGAGATCTTCCAATTCAACGGAACCTGCGCGGGCCGCTTGATGTATTGAACCCTGTAACAAGCGGCTGGAGCCGCTTCCCCGATTTGAGGTCTCGGGGCTGGTCCTCACGGGTTGATGTCGCACGAGATTCGAGGCGGCGTTGCTAGTTGCTTCGGGTCCGTCGATCCCCCGGTCGAACTGGCTCGAGTTATCCCCCGCCGCCCCGGCGCCAGATGATTCAGGCGCTCGGGGCGGACCTGTTTCCGTCCCGGCCGCGCATGGCGACGCTGCGAGTTACTCCTTTCCTCCTTCCGCCCGCCGTCGGGCCCGCCCCGGCGGGGCAACCGGCAGCCCCCGAGATGCTATCCTGGGTCGCATGAGATGGACCGTTCGCCGCGCCCTCGCCCGGCCTGCCACGCGCCAGGATCGATGGGGCGAAGCGTGACCCTCGAAGGAGCCGCCCTCCC
>VGJL01000073.1 GCA_016867495.1 Candidatus Eisenbacteria bacterium
GGTCCGCTTCCCAGAGCCTCGCCGCCAGGAGGGCGAATCCCGCCACCTGCGGGGTCATGAGATCCCAGTCCCTCGCGGCGCCCAGCTTGCGGTCGAGAAGCAGAAACGGCGCGAGGAACGCCGCGACCTGGATCGCCAGGAAGGCGATCTCGGGCTCCCGAAGCCGCGCGAGCAGGGCCCGCCGCTTCGAGACGATGAGCCAGCCGGTCACGGGCGCGACGAGGAGCAGCCAGTTGGCGACATCCTTGAGATGACGCAGGCCGAGGAGCCCGTGAGGGCCGGTGAGGCCGATCAGCATCTGCCGCTGATTCTTGCTCTCGATGAAGTCGCGCCGGAACCACCCCGCGTCATACCCGAGGGCAAGGTGGATCGCGATCGCGGCCGCGGGAAGCGCCAGGGCCGGGAGGAGAATCTGGAGCGGCCAGGCCGGACGCCTCTTCCTCCGCGCTCCGGGGAAGAAGACCAGAAGGAGAAGGGCGGGAAGGGCGAAGACCGCCGTCGTGTGAAAGAAGAAGGCGATCCCGTAGAAGAGGCCGGGGACCCAAGGCGGGCACTCGCCGCGTTGCGCCATCGCGCCCGTCCAGAGGAAGCCGAGCATCCCGATCGACAGGTAGGCGTACGATTCCACATAGCCGCAGTAAATGAGCGTCGGGGCCGCGAGGATGAAGAGCGAGAAGGTGAGCATCTTCCCGGCCGGGTTCATCCGGGCGCGCCGCAAGATGAGAAGCGCCGTCAGCGCCGCCAGAAACCCCGCGATCCAGCTTCCCCACCGGTAGATCTGGAACGAGACCTCCTTGGAGCCCGCCTTCCCGATCGCGGTCAGCGCGAGCCGGTGGAGGAGGTAATCCATCATGTCGTGGATGCGGAACGGATTCCCGAGGCCCGCCAGCTCGCCGACGAGAACCCCATCGCCGAGAAGGCGGGTCGGCGTCGTCAGGAGGACGAAGGCGGCGCACAGGATGGCCGCCGCGAGGAACGCCGGGAGAGGAGATCGACCGAACAGCGCGGCCGCCAGCCTATCGAAGAGCAGCCTGTCGAGCGCGCGATGCAGAGGGGGGATGAGAAGCGCCGCCCACGCGGCGAGTAGGATCGCGACGCTCCACCAGGGAATGTACGCCGCGTGATGAAATCCCCACGAGAGCGTCGCCGGCAGGAATCGCCCGATCACCGGGAGCAGGCCGAGGGCGAGAAGGCCCGCGATGGGCAGAAGTCTCATCGCGCGTGATTATGCCCGAATGAGGCGATTGCAGGCTACTACGGCCTTCGCGATGGCAGGAGTTGAGAGGAGTGAGGGCGGATCGGAATGGACTCGCGACTGGCTTCGGTGTATCCTTGTTTCGCAGTGGAGCGGCACGGTGCGACGGTTGACGGATAACGACTTCTCCGAAGGCTCCACTCCCTGACTGTGAGCTGAGAGGGCCACACGCTGGCCGGCCGAAGAGCAGCGGAGGCGGCACATGACTTGCAGAATCTACCCGACCGTTCTTCTCGCGAGTTTCCTGATCGTGGCGGCCGTCGCAACCTCGGTGGAGGGAGCGCCGGCTGAGCCCGCCTCGGGAAGCCCGCATCGCTACCCTTCCGAGAGCGATCTTGTCGAGGTGCTCTTCGTCCCCGACTCGAGAGTGCGTCTGCGTGACGGCGTCCTCGTCGATCTGGACGCGAAGGCGCTCACGGGGATGGATGAGCTACTCCGCAGTCTCGACAGTCACGAGTGGTCCCGCGTCTGCGACGTTCCCGAGCAAACTCTCGATGACATCCATGCGAGAGGTGCGGCGAACGCCGGGAAGGATGTCTACAACCTGAACAACATCTACCGTCTGCGACTCGAGGGTCGGTCGCGACCCGTCGATGTCTGGGCTTTCTGCCGGGAACTCGAGGCGCTACCTGGCGTCCTGCGCGCGTATCCCGTTCCTCTCCCCATGCCGCCTCCGGTTCCGCCCGATTACGAGCCGTTCGGTCAAGGGGGATATCTCGGCTCGTCCTCCTGGACGCCCGCGGGTATCGACGCCTGGTATGCCTGGACATGGCCGGGCGGAAGCGGAAACGGGGTGACCCTCTGCGAGATCGAGTACAGCTGGAACTACGGCCACTCCGACGTGAGCCAAGCCCCGAATTCCCAGATCAACTCAAATGTCTCCGATCCGTTCAACGACGACAACCACGGAACCGCCATCATCGGGGGATTGGTGTCCGATGACAACACCCCCAACTGGGGCACGAAGGGAATCTGCTACGGCGCGAGGCTCCTCACATGCGGATCCTACTTCGGCCCCAATCAGCCGAGCTGGAACGTCCCCGGAGCCCTCGCCGTTGCTATCGCGAACCTGGCTCCTGGGGATGTGATCCTCATCGAGCAACAGTGGGAATACAGCTATCCCCTGGGCTACTACATACCGATCGAGTGGTGGGGATCCTCTGCCAATGAGTGGCCCTGGGTTCAGTGGTACAACGGGGTCTACGCGGCGATTGAGAATGCCATCTCCCTCGGAATCCATGTCGTTGAGTGCGGCGGCAACGGAAACGTCAACACCGACGACCTGCAGTGGTATGGCGACTCCGGAGCCATCATCGTAGGCGCGGGCGCAGTCTATCCTGGCGCGCCCTATTCCGGTTTCGACGATCGCGAGCGTCTTCCCTTCTCGAGCTACGGCACGCGGTTCAACCTCCAAGGGTGGGGCGAGAATGTCGTCACGACCGGCTACGGAGACCTGTACAGCTCCGAAGGACGGAATCTCTTCTACACGAATACATTCTCTGGCACATCGAGCGCGGGAATGATGGTCGCCGGAGCTGTCGCTTGCTACGCGGGCTACTATCTGGCCAATGTCTCGCCGACTCCTCTAGATCCTCTCGCAATGCGCGCGCTTCTCACCGAGACAGGCACTCCTCAGGTTCCGACCCCCGGGGGGGGAGGAAACATCGGCCCCCGTCCGAATCTCAGGGCGGCCATTCTGTTCAACCAGTACGAGTGGGGGGATGCGCCGGAGACGGCGCTGGCCTACCCGGGCAGCGGGGCCATCGGGACATTCCCGACATGCTCGACCGTCGGGCCGCCTGGGCCTTCATTCGTTCGCCACGCGCCCGCCCAGCAGGCCTTCTTCGGACCGGCGGTTGATTTCGAGACCGACGGTAACGCCGGCAACTGCCCCCAGTATCCGCCATATGACGCCGACGAGTGTTGGAGTGACGGCGACGCGGGCCTCATCAGGCCCGCTGCCTACACTATCGACCCGTCCCTGAACGTCGTCCCGTGCAACACCGCACAGACGGGGAGTCTCGGCCGGATCTGCTGGGCCGGACTCTGGGGTCCGGCCTTGGACGTCTTCGTGACCAATGGGGCCCAAGCCGATAGATACGTCAACATGCTCGTGGACTGGAACCAGGACGGCGTATGGCAGGGCTCCTCGCAGTGCGCGACGGGACTGGTGGCTCTCGAACACATGCTGGTGAACCTTCCGGTCCCTCCCGGCTACTCGGGACCGCTGTCAACCCTCTATCCTCGGATCTACCTGATCGGCCCCAACGCCGGATTCGTATGGACGCGCTTCACGATCAGCGACCTTCCGGTCCCGCAGGACTGGAACGGAGTCGGCGACTTCGCCGACGGCGAGACCGAGGACTACCTCTTGAGAGTGGATACTCGAGAGCCCTACCTCGAGATGGGAGACGCCCCCGAGGGAGCGCTGGCGTATCCGGACCAGGGCGTCATCGGAGGTTTCCCGACCTGCCAGAATGCAGGGCCCGCGGGGGTCGTCGCGCACACGATGACCAGCGGGAGGGTCTATCTCGGTCAGGGCCTCGATCTCGAGATCGAGGGGAATGCCAGCAACTGCCCGAACTTCCCACCGTATGACGCAGACGAGTGCGCGAATGACGCCGACGCGGGATTGCTCCGGCCTCCCGCATACACGATCAGCAACGTCGGGGGCGTGACTCCCTGTTCGATGGGTCAGACCGGCGCCATCGGCTACACCTGCCGGACGGCGGTCTGGGGGCGGGATATCGACATCACCGTCACGAATCTCGAGGAACAGCTCGACATCTTCCTCAATGTCCTCATCGACTGGGACCAGAATGGCATGTGGGGAGGGGCATCTACTTGTCCAGGCGGACCCGCGCCCGAGCACGTGGTCGTCGATCTCTGGATCCCGCCTGGATACAGCGGGCCTCTTTCCGCCGTCGGCGTCCCCGACTTCCTGATAGGTCCCAACCGCGGCTTCGTCTGGACCCGCTTCACGATCAGCGACGCTGCCGTCGGTGCCGGATGGGATGGCACAGGACGCTTCGACGATGGCGAGACATCGGACTTCCTCCTCGCTGTCGATCGGGATCCCACGGACATCGAAGAAGCTGTGCCCGAGCGCACGAGCGCGACGCGATTCCTGACGATCCATCCCAACCCGTTCGGCCAGATGAGCACGATCTCTCTGGAGGTTGCGGTGGCCGGAGAGGTGAAGGTCACGATCCATGACCCCGCCGGGCGGCGCGTGCGCACCCTTGTCGATGGGGCAAGACCCGCAGGGCCTCTTCCCTTGTCCTGGGACGGTCGGGACGACGCCGGCAACCAGCTTTCGAGCGGAATCTACTTCGTACGAGCCAGAGCTGTCGGTGAGACCCAAGCGAGCCCGATCATCTTTCTCCGGTCGATCCAGACACGATGAGATTGGAAACCCATGGGCTTCCCCGCATCATCGCGTGGGCCCCGCGAGATGATGCGGGGATCCCCAAGATGCCCGGAGGAGCGCTGGTGGATTCACGAGCTCGGAATCAGAGCGCTTCAAGTATCTTTAGCGGCCGAACGAAGACCGAGAACCCGCTGAACTCAAGATCTTCAACCCAATCGCGCTCTTCTTCCACGGCACGGTTCTTGGCATAGTCGTATCGGAGTGTGCCGTAGTCCTTGATACTCAAAGCCAAACCCCACCCTGTCGTCCGGGAGCTGTAGAGGTCCCACTCTTCATCGCGGATCTTCCCCCTGCGGATGGTCAACATGTTCGCGAAACAGAGCTCCCAGCCGTCGGAGTGGTCCCTGTAGAGATCCCGGATCTCATCGGTCCTCCAATCCTGTCCGTGCGAGACGACTCTGTCCCCCGCCATCCCCAACGAAAAGAGGGGCGTGATGCTGGCGGCCATCCACTCCGCTCCCGCACGCCGCAACGCAGATCGCAGTGATGGAGGAAGGCCGGTTGCGACCCGGACGGACCAACCCTCCCTGATGAATTTCGTTGCGGTCCACCGTTCACCATCCGAGTACCTCGTCTCCGCTTGGCGGTAGTTCTGCACCGCCTGACCGTAGCCGGCTTCCACGCGAACACCGCCCAGATAGGGCGTCAGCACCCTGTCGAGCGCCGGGACCAGCCCCCTGTAGTCCACCGAGTTGTACGGAGTCAACCTCAAGAGATACCCCTTGTCCCGTGTCGACAACGCGGCCGTCCAGTCACCGGGTGGACTTCCGGGACGAAGTGCCCAGTGCGGCGCAAAGAAGACCTCGACCTCGTTGAAGCGAATCCCGAGGGACAGGTCCGCAAACCTATGAACTCGCGGGATGCCGGTCCCTGCGCGGCGGAGAACGCTGTCGGCGAATGTGGCCAAGCTGATCCCGGCGCCCCAGGAGTCGACCTCTTCCCAGTAGGTATATTCCGGTCCGGTTCCGGCGTAGCAGAGCGAATCCACCCACCTGCATGACGCTATTGGAATCTCCCACCTCGTCCCGCCCAGAGCATCGACGGGGCGACCATCGAGCGCGATACCCAGCCCCCACGCGCCAAGCGTGAGATGATCCGATGAGTGTCGATCATCGTGTCCGAAATCGAAGCTATCCCCCGCAAATCGAATCCCATCGTGATAGGCGAGCAGGGCCGGATTGGCCCAGTAATTGGGATTGCCGTCCCAGAAGACCGCCGTCGATGCCCCGGCACGACCGCGGGCAATCGGGGAGGAATCGAACGTCTGGACAAGTTGGCCCGAGGCGACGGAGTGAAGCGCCAGAGTCAGGAGTCCAAACGTTGGAACCAGCCGGCAGTGGATTCCGCGCACAGCGTTGCCCCCCTTGTTGCTCTCTCCGACCGCTGGATCGAAACGTAATCCGTCCTGAGACATGCATCGGACGTGAGAGCGACCGTGACTTCGGATTCAGGTGAAGATTCACCACCCGGCTACGGAAGTTACCTGCATGCCGGGAAGTGTGCAAGGGGAAGGGGAATATCCCCCGCGCGGGCGGCCCGTGCATCTACTTCTTGGCCGCGAACGCCTGCTGCACCGTCGCCTCGGCGACCCGCTTCTCGAACCAGCGGATGTAGCGGCGCTCCCCTTCCCCGCGCCTGCGGAGGGCCTCGCGGGCCGTCTTGTGCAGGAGATAGGAGGCTCCCTCCCTCAGGCCCCCGCCGGGTGTCGCCAGCGCGTCGGGGATTTCGAGGTAGACCGGCGGCGCGTCGACGAGGATCCGATCCCGGGCGAGAGCGAAGATGTCGCAGCTCCGCTCCCCCATCGGGACCAGGCCGCGGGCCTGCAGCAGGTGGACAAGCTCGTGGGCGATCGTCTGGTAGTTGAGTCCCCTCGGATTGAGCCAGATCGCCGGCTCCTCCAGGCTCGCGTAGCCATGCACTCCTCGGGCGAGGCCGATGCGGAGCCAGGTCCCCTCCAGTTCGGGAAAGTAGCTCAGGGCGATGCGGACCATCCGCAGGATCTTCGCGCGCGAGGGGTGATCGCGCAGCGCCCGCGTCAGGATGTGCCCTTCCGCCCCGGGAACGGGCGGCTCCGCGAGGGCAGAGAAACTGAGCTGCAGGACTCCCTGCTCGCCGGAGTTGGATGGCGGCGCCATGCCGCCAGTGTAGCGAACCGCTCCCGACCAAGCACACGTGCGCATCGATCCTCCCCGACCGTCGGCTCCCCCCGTATCCCAGGCCGACGGCAGCGCAAGAAGCAAGCCCCGGGCCTATGCGCGCGGCACGCATGCTCCACCTGCCATGAATCGCCGGGCTGGTTCGAGCGGTGCGCCGCAGCGAGCTGCGCTATGCGCCGAGTGGAGGCGCACCCGAGGACCCAAGCCCGGCGGGCATCCTGGGAGCCCTGCGGGGATTGCGAAGCCCCGCGCCGCGAACGCGAACCTAGCGGGGCGTAGGGAACCGTCGGGGTCCCAGGAGATTCCTCGGGGACTCGAGGCACCTCGCCGCAGGATGCGTCTCACCGCTTGGCATGCCCCAGCCCCTGCCCTATCGTCTCGCCGGGGCGCGGCAGGGAGAAACGGAGGACGCGCATGGCCGAGGAACCGAGAAAGACGCCCGAGCAGATCGAGCGGGAATGGTACGAGAACGTCTACAAGGGCGCGGGCGACAGCATGAAGCAGCTCACCGTCCGCGCGGTCGTGATGGGGAGCTTCCTCGGCTCCATCATGTCCCTGACGAATCTCTACATCGGCCTGAAGACCGGTTGGGGCCTCGGGGTGGCGATCACATCCTGCATCCTCTCCTACGCCATCTGGAAGGGGCTGCGCGCCGCGTTCCCGTTCTGGCTGAAGACCGACTTCACCATCCTCGAGAACAACTGCATGCAATCGACCGCCTCGGCCGCCGGCTACTCGGTCGGCGGGACGATCGTCTCCGCGATCGCGGCGATGCTGATGATCACGGGAACCCACATGAGCTACTGGGTTCTGCTCGGCTGGAACATCTTCCTCGGGATCATCGGCGTCGTCATGGCCGTGCCGATGAAGCGGCAGATGATCAACATCGAGCAGCTGAAGTTCCCGAGCGGGATCGCCGCCGCGGAGACGCTGCGCAGCCTGCATTCCTCCGGCGCCGGGGCCGTCCGCAAGGCGCGCGCCCTCGGCCTGGCCGGCCTCTCTGGCGCGCTCGTCGCCTGGTTCCGTGACGCGACCTTCCGCTTCATGCCCTTCAACATGCCGGCGAGCCTCCCCTTCGGAAACCTCTCGATCTCGGGCATTCCCCTGCAACGCTTGACTCTCTCTTGGGACATGGGGCTCATCATGATCGCGGCCGGCGCCATCATCGGATTCCGCACCGCATGGAGCATGCTCCTCGGCGCCCTCGTCAACTACGCGATCCTGGTCCCCGCGATGGTCCAGCGGGGCGTCATCTACGCGAGCAACCCCGAGGCCGGCGTCGTCTTCCGCGACATGACTCGGTGGAGCCTCTGGATCGGCGTGTCGATGATGGTCGTCTCGAGCTTCGTCGCCCTCTCCTTCCACGCCAGGACGATCGGGCGGGCCTTCATGGGCCTGGTCACGATCTTCACGGGCGGACCGAAGGCGAAGCGCGACGATCCGCTGGCGAAGATCGAGGTCCCCTCGAGCTGGTTCATCACGATCTTCCTGATCGGGATGGCCGGAGTGGTCATCATGCAGGCGGTCTTCTGGGACATCCCCGTCTACATGGGAATCCTGTCCGTCCTGCTCACATTCGTCCTCTCGGTGGTGGCGTGTCGCGCGACCGGCGAGACCGACATCACGCCCGTCGGCGCGCTCGGCAAGGTCACGCAGCTCACCTACGGAGTGATCGCCCCGAGCAACATGACGACCAACATCATGACCGCGTCCGTGACGGCGAACGCGTCGGGTTGCGCCGCCGATCTGCTGGTCGACCTGAAGAGCGGCTACATCCTCGGCGCGAACGCGCGCAAGCAGTTCATCGCCCAGTTCATCGGCCTCTTCCCCGGGGCCTTCGTCATCGGGGCCGCCTGGATCCTCCTCGTCCCCAACGCCGAGGCGCTCGGCACCGACAAGTTCCCGGCCCCCGCGGCGCAGGTCTGGCGCGGAGTCGCGGAGCTTCTCTCGAAGGGGATCAGCTCCCTCCATCCCACGGCGCGCGTCGGCGCTCTCATCGGAGGGATCCTCGGTCTCGCCATCCCCCTCGCCGAGCGCGGTTTTCCGCGATACCGGAAGTACATTCCTTCGGCCATGGGCCTCGGGCTCGCCTTCGTGATCCAGGGATTCAACGCCATCTCCATGTTCGTGGGGGCCCTGATCGTCCTCATGCTGGGGCACTGGTACCGCAGGGTCTCGGAGGACTACACGATTCCCGTCGCTTCGGGGATCATCGCGGGCGAAAGCATCATGGCCGTCATCACGAGCGTCCTGGGCGCCCTGGGAGTGCCGCAGAAGTAGCCGAGCCTTGTTTCGCGCCGTGGGCCGACGGGTTCCCGAAGCCCCGCGCCGCGAACGCGAACCCAGCGGGGCGGGGGGAACCCGTGGGCCCCGGACACTCGACCGGCGCCGGGGATTCGCTTGCCGGGACGAACCCCCCTGCAGTACCCTTTTACGGTCCCCTGGAAGCTAAGGAATGATCGCGACGCACCCGCCCATCTTGCGGATCCTCCGGATCCACTATCTCATCCAGGGCCGCAGCTACCCGAATGTTCCGGGTCTCGCGCGGCTCCTGGAGGCGTCACGCCGCACCATCCAGAGGGACATCGACTTCCTGCGCGACCAGCTCGGCGCGCCGCTCGCCTTCAATCCGATCGAGAACGGCTACGAGTACACCCAGGATGGGTTCACCCTGCCGGAGATCAAGATGACCGAGGGGGAGATTCTCGCCCTCATGGTCGCGGACAGGGCCCTTGGCGCCTATCGGGGGACCGAGTCGGAGGAGATGCTCCGCCGGCTGATCGAAAAGGCGGTCCTCGCCCTGGGCGAGAGCCGCACGGTCTCCCCGGAGAAGATCGCCGAGACCTATTCCTTCATGCACTCGGCCCCTCCCGCCCGCGTGAACGCCCCCGTGTTCGCGGTCATCGAGAAGGCGATCCGCAACCGCGAGACGATCGAGATCACCTACCACACGCAGAGCCGCGCGACCACCTCCCGCCGCAACGTCGATCCGTACCACCTGGCGAACGTGGACGGGGACTGGTATCTGCTCGCCTTCTGCCACCGCAGACAGCAGATCCGGACCTTCAAGCCCGCCCGCATCCGCAAGGCGCGTCCGACGGGCGTCACTTTCGTTCCGCGGGCGTGCGACCCCGAGGAGTTCCTGAGGACCAAGCTGCGGGCGATGGGCGGGGACAGGATCTTCGAGGCGGTCGTGCGGTTCGACGCGAGCCTCGCCGGCCACATCCTGGAGAGGGATTGGTCGAACGGCTACAAGGTGCAGACCCTGATGAACGGCGGGGTCGAGCTCTCCTTCCGCAGCGAGAACGCCGACGCGCTCATTCGCTGGTGCCTGAGCTGGGGCACCGGGGCGGAGGTGATCTCCCCGTCCTGGGCCCGCAGGCGGGCGCGGCAGATCCTGAGGCAGCTCAGCCGGCGCTACGAGGGACGCGTGCGCCCGGCCCGGACCGCCGAGAGGCGGCACCGCCCTCCGTCCCGCCCTCCGTCCGAGTAGCCGGCCCTTCGCGCCCCGCGCGGCGCGATCTCGGCCAGGCTCGAGGTGGGGCCGACCGTTTCTCCCGACTCATACCAGGCGATCAAGTCAAAGCCCGATTGGAGGTAGTCCGATGATCAACGCGACGCAGCTCAAGGTCGGCAACATCGTGATGTACAACGCCGAGCCGCACCGGATCACGAAGCTCATCCACATCACGCCGGGGAACTGGCGTGGGATGGTCCAGACCCAGATGGTCAACTTGCGAAACGGCAACCGATACGAGTACCGCTACCGCTCGGACGAGAAGGTCGAGGTCCTCACCCTCGAGACTCACCCGCTCAAATACATGTACCGCCAGGGGGACGACTTCCACTTCATGAACACCGAAACCTACGACATCATGACCCTGACCGCGGACGTCCTGGGAGACGCCGTCCAGTACATGATCGAGGAGCTGGAGGTCACCGCCCACTACTACGGAGGCGCCCCGGTGTCGATCGAAGTCCCGAACTTCGTCGTCCTGAAGATCGCCGAAACGGAGCCCACCCTGAAGGGAGCGACAGTCACTTCCTCTCCCAAGCGGGCGGTGACGGACACGGGACTGGAGATCAGGGTCCCCCAATTCATCGATGTCGGCGATTCGGTCCGAATCGACACCCGCGACGGGAGTTTCGTGGAAAGAGCTTAAGCCCCTGACCGATCGGGCCGATCGAGACAAGGCACGGGCGCGGGCGGCCCGGGCGGGGCGATCTCTCCGCGGGGATGCAACCGGTTGGATACGCGGGAGTTAGACCCGGCGGCCGCCTCCAGGTCCTTGAGAATTGGGGCTTTACAACCGCCGTCCCGCCCGCTATACTATGTATCGACTTCGAACGCCCCTAAAACGCGTTAGGGGGCGTCCGATGTTCTGCTAGCAGAAACGCAACGACTGTGTCTTTGGAGGTACCTATGCGTCTTGCTTCTGTCTTGTTCTCACTGCTGCTGTTCGGCCTCCTGGCCGGTGTGGCGCTTGCCGATCCCAACGCTCCCGCGGAGGAGAAGGAGTGGCAGCTCTACGTCGACCCGACTCGGGCGATCATCCCCGAGGTCGAGCCGAACAACACCTGTCCCGGCCAGACCGTGGCCTGCGGCGACGTTGTCGACCCGGCGACGATCGCGACCAGCACGGATGTCGACTGGTACACCGTTTACAACGTCATCGGTGGTACGATCCTGACGTTCGCCACCGACAACGGCTCCAACTGCGGTGCCCCCTACCTCACGGACAGCTACATCGAGCTCTATTACAACTGCGGCACGACCCGGGTTGCCTATGACGACGACAGCGGCCCCGGGTACTACTCGTTGCTCACCTACACCGTTCCCGCCGGCTCTCCCGGCAACTACAGCCTGAAGGTGCGCGGCTACAGCGCGAGCTACACCGGCTGCTACAAGCTGTCGATCACCTGCGCCGGTCCGCCCCCCAACGATAGGTGCGACGGTGCGTTTCCTTGGCAGCGCTGCTCCAGCGGCACAGTCAACGGAACGACCGTCGGCGCGGTAAACGACTACAGCCCGCAGCCACCGTCGCCGGGGTGCACAGGCTATCCCGCCACAGGCGGCGACGTCACCTACCGCCTGGATCTGCAGCGGGGCGATGTGGTCACCGTGACTTACACGACCCCGAACCACGACGGATCGATCTACATGGTGACAGACTGCGCCAACCCCGGCGCCACCTGCGTGATCGGCGACGACGATCCCGAGCCCGAGACCTGGACCTATACGGCTCTCACTGCCGGGACGTACTACGTGATCGCTGACGGGTACAGTGCATCGGGTCCGTTCACGCTGGACTGGTCGATCACCTGTCCGTCTCCTGGCGCCTGCTGCAACCTGGCGACGGGCGCGTGCTACTACATCCTGCAGACCGACTGCGTGCCGCCGATGGAGTGGTACGGCGGTCCCTGCGGGCCGAACAACGAGCCGTGTCCGCAGCCGCCGCCTCTGGGCGCCTGCTGCTTCGAGGACGGCCACTGCGAGCTGCTGACGCAGGCTCAGTGCGACGCCGCTCCGGGCCACATTGCCTGGCTGGGCCAGGGAACGGTCTGCGAGCCGGTCAATCCGTGTCCGCAGCCGGGCGCTTGCTGCGACCTGGCGACGGGCGCCTGCTACTTCGTTCTCGAGCAGTTCTGCGCGCCGCCGCTGGTCTGGTTCGGCGGCCCCTGCC
>VGJL01000074.1 GCA_016867495.1 Candidatus Eisenbacteria bacterium
TTCATGAACGTGAAGCTGTTCGTGTGGAGGTACATCAAGTAGTGCCCGAAGAGACCTCCGGCGAGCCCCGCGAAGGCGGAGCCGATCACGAAGGCGGTCACCTTGTAGCGGGTCGTCGGCACGCCCAGGCTCTCTGCGGCGATCTCGTCATCGCGAATCGCCAGAAGCGCCCGGCCGTGGCGCGACCGGATCAGGTTCGCGTGAAAGACCACGCAGCCGGCCACCGCGAGGTAGACCCAGAAGAAGTTGGCCCTCGCGGGGATGTTCGGGAAGCCGCGCGCGCCCCCCAGGAACTCGAGGTTCAGGATCAGCACGCGGATGATCTCGCCGAAGCCCAGAGTCGCGATCGCCAGGTAGTCGCCCCTCAGGCGGAGTGTCGGGATCCCGATCAGGAGCCCCGCGGCCGCGGCGGCAATGGCCCCGATGACGAGCGAGATCAGGAATGCGGCGAGGCCCATGCCGGGCCCGAGGGAGGGGCCTACATAGACATCGAAGGCCGCGGCGGCGTATCCGCCGACCGCCATGAATCCGGCGTGCCCGAGGCTGAACTGCCCGGTGAAGCCGTTGATCAGGTTAAGGCTGACGGCGAGGATGATGTTGATCCCGCTCAGAATGAGGATGCGCACGACATAGGGATTGAGCGCCGCGGCCAGTCCCTTCTCGAGGCCGAACAGGAGGAGCGCGGCCGGCACCCAGAGCCAGGCGCTCGTGAGGATCCTCCTCGCCGCGCCGCCCCCCGTCCCCCCGCCCCTCTCTGCTCGCGCCACTGCCCTAGACCTTCTCAGAGACGGCCTTGCCCAGGATCCCGGACGGCTTCACGAGTAGGATGACGATCAGGAGGCTGAAGGCGATCGCGTCGCGCAGGGTCGAGGAGATGTACCCCGCGACGAGCGTCTCGGCCACTCCCATCAGGAGCCCTCCAACCACCGCGCCGGGAACATTGCCGATCCCCCCGAGGACGGCCGCGACGAACGCCTTGATCCCAGGGAGCAGACCCATCAACGGATCGATCTTCGGATTGGTGAGCGCGACGAGCACCGCCGCCGCGGCGGCGAGCGCGCTTCCGATGGCGAAGGTGAAGATGATGATCCGGTCGGTGGCGATCCCCATCAGAGAGGCCGCATCCCTGTTGAACGAGACCGCCCGCATCGCCTTGCCGACCTTGGTCCGGTAGATCACGAGCTGCAAGAGGAGCATGAGGAAGCAGGAGCAGCAGAGGATCAGGATCTGATGGTTCGTGATGACCACTCCGGCGGGCAAACGAACCGTCCGGCTCTCGATGATCTGGGGGAAGAACTTCGGATCGGCCCCGAAGATCAGGATCCCGGCGTTCTCGAGAAGCAGGCTGACGCCGATCGCGGTGATGAGCGCGGTCAGCTTCGAATGCCTGCGCACGGGCTTGTAGGCGCTCCTCTCGATCACGATCCCGAGGGCGGCGCAACCGAGCATCGCCACCGCGAAGACGAGGACCACCCCCGCCACGCCTACCCCCCCTTCGCGGGCGAGACCGAACCAGCCGACCGAGTAGAACGCCAGGTAGGCGCCGACCATATAGACGTCGCCGTGGGCGAAGTTGATGAGCCGCAGGATCCCGTAGACCATCGTGTAGCCGAGGGCGATCAAGGCGTAGATCCCGCCCCACGAGACGCCATTGACAAGCTGCTGGAGGAACTCCTGCACCGCCTCCCTCCTAGGGAGCGATCCGCTCGACGAATGTGTACTTCTGATTCTCGATCTTGAGGACGACGGCCGGCTTCAGGGCGTTGCGCCTCTCGTCGAGCGTGATCGACCCGGTGACGCCGGGGAAGTCCCGGGTCGAGGCGATCAGATCGCGCAGCTTCCGCTGGGCCGCCTGTCTCTTCTCGCGCCCGGCCCCGCCTCCCACGAGGACGGCGAAGGCGTCGGGATCCTCCGTGTGCATGACCGTCAGGACATGGACGAGCAGGCGCGCTGCGTCGTAGCCGAGGGCCGCGATGGCGTCGGGGACTTCATCGTAGGCGCTGCGGTAGTTCGCGATGAACTCCTGCACCACCGGGTTCTGGTCGTCGGACGAGTAGTGGTTGCTGAAGAAGCAGCCGTCGATCGCCTTGCCTCCGATCTCGGTGAGCTTGGGCGAGTCCCAGCCGTCCCCTCCGAGGAGCGGGACCGTGATCCCCAGATCGCGGGCCTGCCTCGCGATGAGCCCCACGTCGGTGTAGTAGCCGGGCGCGAAGATCGCCTGCGGTCGCGTGGCGAGGATCGCCGTCAGCGGGGCGCGGAAATCGACATCCCCCTGCTGGTAGCTCTCATCGGCGCAGATCGTCCCTCCCAGCGACTCGAATGTCTGCCGAAAGACGCCGGCCAGGCCGATCGAGTAGTCGCTCCTCAAGTCGCGCAGGATCCCCACGCGCGTGAGACCGAGCGACTGGAACGCGAACTTCGCCATCACCGCTCCCTGGAAGGGATCGATGAAACAGACGCGGAAGATGAAGTCGCCGACCTCCGTGACCTTCTCGTTCGTCGAGGAGGGGGAGATCATCGGAACGCCCGCCTTCTGGCAGATCGGCGCCCCCGCGAGCGAGTTCGAGCTCGCCACTTCGCCCAGAACCGCGATCACCTGATCCTGGCTCACGAGCTTGTTGACAGCGGTCGCGGCCTCCTCGGGTTTCCCCTGGTCGTCCTCGGTGACGACGCGAAGCATAGTTCCGCCGACGCCCCCCGCCTCGTTCGCGTGACGGATTGCGAGGGCGATCCCCTTGTTCGTCGACTTGCCGAAGGTCGCGGTCGGACCGGTGAGAGAGCCATACTCGCCGATCACCAGATCTCCGCCCTTCTGGCCGCACGCGAGCGGCCCGAGGACGATCCCGAGCAGAAGAAACCCACCGAGCAACCGCTTCATCGTCTCCTCCCCCCCACCGGTTTGCCGGAGGCAAGAATCCTCTAACTTGTTGGGAAAGCTGCCGTAACCTACCACGCCACCATCCGGCGGTCAAGCCATAAACGATTCAGGGGCCTCGACCGCGTCAAAGCGGGAGAAGAGCATCGAGTGGGTCGCCCTCCCCTGGCTCGAGGAGCGAAGGTCTGTCGCGTACCCGAACATCCGGGAAAGGGGGGCCTCGGCGGTCAGGATGTGCACATCGCCGCGGAGTTGCGTCCCCAGGAGCCGCCCCCCCCGGGCGGCGATCAAGTTGACCACATTGCCGACGAACTCCTTCGGCACGAGGATCTCGAGCTGCATGATCGGCTCGAGGAGGATCGGCTCGCCCCGCCGGCATCCATCGCGGAAGGCCGAGAGCGTCGCTGACCGGAACGCCAGCTCGGACGAGTAGGCCTCGTGCGAGGAGCCGTCCATCAGCTCGACCTGGACATCGGTGATCGGGTAGCCCCACTGGATGCCCGATTCGGCGGCGTCGGTGACAGCCCGCTCAATCGCCCTTTGGTAGATCTCGGGGATCCGCTCGTCGGGCAGCGCCCAGAAGAAGCGGAGCCCGGTCCCGCGGGGACGAGGCACGATCGACAGGACGACGCGGCCGTAATGCTCCCGTCCGCCGGTGGCGCGATCGAAGAGCCCCTCGCTCTGGACCGATCGGCGGATCGTCTCCCGATAGGTCACCTGGGGCCGACCGAGGCGGACCTTGAGATTGAACTCGCTGTTGAGCCTCTCCTCCAGGATCTCGAGGTGCAGCTCTCCCATGCCCGAGATGAGCCTCTGTCCTGTGTTCTCGTCGAAGCGGACTCTGAAGGTCGGATCATCCCCGGCCAGCTTGGCGAGGGCGTGGGCGATCTTCTCCTCGTCGCCGGCTTCGCGGGCCTCCAGCGCAGCCGAGACGACCGGTTCCGGGAAGTCCATCGCCTCGAGGACGAGGGGATGCCCGCGGTCGGTCAACGTCTCGCCCGTCGAGGTCAGCTTCAATCCCGTCGCCGCGACGATGTCCCCGGCCGAGGCCTCATCGAGCCTCTGCCGCTTGGCGGCGTACATCCTGAAGAGGCGGGCGACGCGCTCCCCCTCGCCGCGCGCCCCGTTCCAGACTTCCTGCCCCTCCGCGAGCCGTCCCGAATAGACACGCAGGTAGGAGAGCCGCCCCCGATCCCGCTCCGTCGCCGTCTTGAAGACGAGGGCGCAGAGCGGCCCGGCCGGATCGGCGGAGCGGTCCTCCACTCGGCCGTCCCCCGGGACCGTGCCGCGGGCGGGGAGAACCTCTCTCGGGGAAGGGAGAAGGTCGACGATCGCGTCGAGCACGGGCTGGATCCCCTTGTTTCTAAGGGCCGCCCCTGCGAGGACGGGGACCAGGCGCTGGCGGATCGTCGCCGCGCGCAGGACGGGTATCACTTCCGCGCTCGAGAGCTCCGCGCCGTCGAGGACGCGCTCGAGAAGCCGCTCGTCCTCGGTGGCGAGAGTCTCGAAGAGCTGTCCTCTGTAGTACTCGAGCCGCCCCTTCTCCGACTCGGGGCACGGCAGGCGGTCGAATCCCGCCCCGCCATCCTCGGACTTCCATCGGATCAGGTCTCCGCTCAGGACATCGACGACCCCATCGAAGAGATCCTCCGCCCCCACGGGAAAGTTGAGCGCCACCGGAACCGCCCCGAGCTTCTCGCGGATGTCCTTCAGAACCGCCTCGAAGTCCGCCCCGGCACGGTCCATCTTGTTGACGAAGACGATCCTCGGAACGCGGTAGCGGTCCGCCTGCCGCCAGACGACTTCCGACTGCGGCTCGACCCCGCCGCGGGCGTCGAGGACGGCCACAGCTCCGTCGAGGACGCGCAGGGAACGCTCGACCTCCGCTGTGAAGTCGACGTGGCCGGGCGTGTCGATGATGTTGATCTGGTGATCGCGCCACGAGCAGGTGATGGCGGCGCTCGTGATCGTGATGCCGCGCTCCCGCTCCTGCTCCATCCAGTCGGTCTGCGTCGTCCCGTCGTCGACGTCGCCGATCTGGTGCGTGACTCCGGTGTAGAAGAGGATCCGCTCGGTCGTCGTCGTCTTGCCCGCGTCGATGTGGGCGATGATGCCGATGTTGCGGATCAGAGATAGTGCGTCCTGTTGCTGCATATAGCGCTCCGTGCGAGAGGGTGACGGAGCGACAGCGGACTGTCAAGCGCGTCCAGCGGGACTAGAAGGTGTACTTTCCGAAGTCCTTGGGATTGAGGTTCTCGATGAAGCGCCGCAGTTCCTCCGCCCTTTGCTCGTCGCTCTGCTCCGGCGCCTTCGCGGGCCCCTCCGTCTGGATCAGGCGGTCGAGCTCATCGGTCAGGAGCTCCTCAGCGGCGTAGATCTTCGCCTTCGCCTTAAGCGCGAGGGCGATCGAGTCGCTGGGCCGCGCATCGATGCTCAGGACCTGCCCCTGCTGCCCTTCGATCGTGATCTTGGCGAAGAACGTGTTCTGCTTCAGGTCGCAGATCTCGACCCTCCGCACTTTCGCCTGCAGGCCCTTGAGCACGCTCAGAAGCAGATCGTGCGTGAGGGGACGCTGGAACTTCTTCCCCGCCACCTCCATCGCGATCGCGCTCGCCTCGGGAGGCCCGATCCAGATCGGCAGCCTCCGCGACCCGTCGAGGGTCTGGAGGATCACGACGGGGTACTGGTTCTTCTCGTCGATGGCGAGACTCAGAACTTCCACCTCGACCATGGCAATCCTCGCAAACTGGCGCCCGCTCAGGGAGCCCCGGCGCGGCTGCGGATCGATCCCAACTCCCTTGGATCGGGATTCGGCTTGTCCATATTCTCAATCATCCATCGCGCGGATGCCGCGAGGTCATGGTCCGGGTAGTCTCGCAGGAATGCCTCGAACGCCTCGCGCGCCTTGCGGTACTCCCTCTGCTCGTCCGCCCGCACGAAACCCACCATGAACTGCGCTTGCGGAGCGCGCGGGCTGTCGCCGTAGCGCCGGACGACCTCCTCATAGTATCCGACCTTCACGGCCGGATCGGTCTCCTGCTGGGCCCCGGCGAACAGATCGTCCTCCGAGAGCAGCGTGCGCGCGTAGCGCGCCCAGTTGTCGGCCATGAGCTCGACGCCGTAGTCCTTCTTGAGCCGGGCCATGAGGGCGTCGTAGAGCTCGTTGTGCTTGCGGGTCTGGACGCGCCTGAGGATCTGCCCGCGCACCTCCGCATCGAGAGAGCGGGGCTGAACCTCGGTGCGGTCGATCGCATAGATGACCGACCACTGCTCCCCCACCGGGACCGGTTCGCTGACCTCCCCCTTCTTGAGCTGGACGGCGGCGGCGTTGATCGCGGGGACCACCCCGAGGTGTCCGGCCCCCGAGGTGGCGGTCACCCAGCCGAGGACTCCGCCGTTTCTCTTGGACGGCTCATCGACCGACATCTCCCGGGCGACGGCGCCCACCGACTCTCCTCGCAGGACCCTCGCCCGGGCACGCTCCGCGTCCGCCTTCGTCCTGGCGAGCACGTGGGCGATCTGCACGCGCACGGGGATCTTGAAATCCCCCTGGTTCTGCTCGAAGTAGCTCTGGATCTCCTCCTCGGTCGGGACTTCCTTGTCGCGCACTTCCTTCTGCATCACTCTCTCGGCCAGCACGTAGCGTCTCGAGAGCTCCAGGATGTCCTTGAACTCCTGTTCCTTCTGCAGGCCTTTCCGTTCTCCGAAGGCGACCAGGGCAAGCTGATCGATCGCGTCCTCGAAGATCTCCCGGTGCTGCTTGACGGTCCCGAATCCCATTCCCTCGCCCACCGCTCGAAACTGCCAGTGGATCTTCTTCTTCATGTCCGAGACCGTGAACTCCCTTCCCGCGACCTTGCCGAGGACGAGATCGTCGATCTCCTGGTCAGCCGATTCGCGCGGGGACGGGGAGCTCGCGCAACGCACGCCGCCCAGGATCGCGCAGGCGCCGAAGAGGCAACCCAGCGCGAAAGGAAGCATGCCTCGCCCCACCCTGGGGCCGATGATCGTGCCGAGTCTTCGCATGAGGCTAGGCGAGTCCCTCCTTCTTGACCCAGACGCGAACCTTCGCCTCGACGTCGGGATGGAGCTTCACCCGGACGTTGTAGGCGCCGAGGGCCTTCAGTGGCTCATCGAGGTGGATCGTCCTCTTGTCGACCTCGAACCCCTCCGAGACCAGCCGTTCGGCGATGTCGCCCGCCGTGACCGATCCGAACAGCCGATCATCCTCCCCCGCCTGCATGAACACCGTCACGGAGGCTTTGTTCAGCTTGGCCGCCACCCTCTCCGCCTGGACTCGCAACCGGTCGTGACGGGCCTGCTTGACCCGCTCGCTCTCCATGAAGATGCTAGCGCCCGCGCTGGTCGCCGGGAGGGCCAGCTTGCGGGGAAGCAGGTAGTTCCTGGCGTAGCCGTGCGAGACCGCGACCTTGTCCCCGCGCCGGCCGAGGCCGTCGATCTCCTCCAATAGTATGACTTCCATGGAATCCGCCCTTTCCGAGGCCTCCCAGCCCCTTACTTGTACGACTCCGAGGCGAACGGGATCAGCGCGAGGACCCTTGCCCGCTTCACCGCGAGCGTGATCTGGGCCTGGTGGCGCGCGCAGTTGCCCGAGACGCGGCGGGGGACAATCTTCCCCCTCTCGGTGATCGCCCGCTGCAGTCGTCTCTCGTCCTTGTAGTCAACGTATGCGACGCGGTCCATGCAGAGCTTGCAGACCTTCTTCCGCATGCCGCGCGGCTCCCCTCTGGGCATCCTCTATTCTCCTCTCTCGACGCCGTCCCCTGTCGCTTCCAGAGAGCGACTAGAGCTGGAGCGTGTTCTCTCCCGTCTCCTCCTGATGGCCGGAGGCGAGATCCTCTTGACGCTCACCCTCCGGATGCTCCGGAGCGTGGTGTTCCTCCGCGTGATGCTCCCCTTCAGGAGGCTCCTCGGCGGACGCGGTGCTCCCCTCGGTTCCTGGCGCCGGGTCCAGGCCCGCCTGGACCGTCTCGCGCCGTTCGTCAGCGGGCCCGCGCCTGCCTCTGCCGGCAGGGCCGCGGCCCTCGTCCGCGCGTGGTCCCTCGGTCCCCTTGTCGCCCTCCATGGACGGACCGAGAGTCTGGATCTGCTCCGCGTAGATCTCGACGGCCGTCCGCTTGTCGCCGCGCGCGGTGGTGAACGACCGGCTGCTCACATACCCCTCGACGTAGACGATCTGCCCCCGTCGCAGCTCGCGCGCCATCCTCTGGGCCGTCTCTTGCCAGGCGACGATCGTCAGGTAGGCGGCAACCTCCCGAGAGCCTCCCGCGCGATCGCGCAATACGCGTCCGACCTGCACTCTGAAGGAGCAGACTGTCACGCCCGAAGGGGTGTAGCGAAGCTCGGGCTCCTCCTGGGCAATCCCGGTGAGGAACACCTTGTTCATCCGCGGATACGTCGTGCCTTCCATTGTCACTCCTCTCGCCCGATCTGCCTCAGGCTACACTGTCTCGTGAATCGGGCCTTCATCGGGCCTCGGCGGATCTGATTCTTCCGGCGCCGTCTCGGAGACCGCCATTGGCCGGACCGTCTCCTCGCAATCGGTCCTGGATCCAGAGGGCCCATCGTCCGTCACTGCCGACTGCGGGGCGGCTTCCGCCTCCCGCCGGCGCATGATCTCACTCCCGGGAGGGCCCTGCGCGACCACGGTCAGGTGCCGAAGCACATCCTCGCGCAGCCGGTAGCGTCTCTCCAGGTCGCCGATCACGCCCGCCTCCGACCGGAAGCGGATGAGCGTGTAGATCCCCTCGTGCACCTTCTGGATCGAGTACGCGAGCTTCCTGCGACCCCACCGCTCGATGTCGACCACCTCTCCGGATCCGGACAGGATCGTCTGCTTGACCCCTGCGACCTCCTCCTCCACCCGGCTCTCATCGAGGTTCGGGTGCAGGACGAAGACCGTTTCATACTCTTTCAACGAACCCACCTTTCGGATCTCCCGCGGAGATCCCATCTGCGGGACCATTCCCCCGGAGGACCCTCCCGCACCGAACCCTCCGGATTCCGTTCGCTGGCTGCTAGAGCTGATCGGATCGCTCTCTACCTGTTCGCCCCGGGGGATCTCCTTCGATCGGAAACCCCGCGGGATTGAACCGGTTCATCGCCGTCTCCAGACCCTCGAGGATCGCGGCCGTCGCCGCCTCGGCTCCACGTCCGGCGATCGACCCGAAGAACTCGCGCTCGCTCCCCTCCAGGGGACGCAGGACATACTCGGCGAGGTCCTCGTCCTCGGCCGCTCCGCCCACGCCGATCCGCAACCGCGGATAGTCGCCCTTGCCGAGTGATTCCTCCACCGACTCGAGCCCCCGGTGCCCCCCTGCGCTCCCCGACGCCCGCAGGCGCAGCCGTCCGGCGGGCAGGGAAACGTCGTCGACCACGACGAGAAGCTCCCCCGGCACCAGCAGGTGCCTCTCCAGGCACTCGAGCACCGCTTCGCCACTGCGATTCATGAAGCAGAGAGGCTTGAGCAACACGATGTCGCGGCCTTCCATCGCGCATCTCGCCTCGAGCCCGAGCCCCAGACGCCTCCACCCCGTGCTTCGTTCGACCGCCATCCGGTCAACCACCCAGAAACCCGCGTTGTGCCGGGTCCACTCGTAGCGGACACCGGGATTACCCAGACCGGCCACGCACCGGATCGGCATCCCGAGAGCCTCAGCCCTTCGACGGAGGCTCCTCGGCCTTCTCCTTCTTGTCCTCCTTCTTCTCCTCGCCGGCTGCGCCACCCTCCGGCGCCGCCTCGGCGGTCGGGACCGGTTCCGCCTCCACCGCCTTGGCCACGACGGCGGCCACGGCCCGACCGGCGGGCGTGATCACGGTCACCCCATCGGGGAAGACCAGATCGCTGACATGGATCGTGTGACCCTTCTGGAGGTGACGGACATCGTGCACGATCCTCTCCGGAATCTGCGAAGCCTGGCACTGCACGTGGACATCTCGAAGCAGCTGCTCCAGGACTCCGCCCTCCTTCACGCCAAGCGGAGTCCCCTCCAGTTGGATGTGCAGGTTCACGTCGACGATCTGCGTGAGCGACACGTGCTGGAGATCGACGTGCAGGATGCGGGACGTGACGGGATCGCGCTGCAACTCCTTGATGATCGTCTTCAGATCCCGAGCCTCCTGCCCGGCGAGCTTCAGGTCGATGATGAACGTCCCGGACCCGTGCTTGCGCAGGAGCTGGTCGAAGCTCTTGGTGTCGAGGGCGATAGCGACCGTCTCCTCGCCGGCGCCGTAGAGGATCCCGGGCACCTTCCCGCCCACCCTCGCCTGGCGCGCCGCCCCTCTGCCCGTTCGGGAACGGATTTCGCCGCGGACTTCAGCTGCTTCCATCTCTTCTCTCTCCTTGTATCTGCAGAGACGTTTCCTTCACCGACGTATCTGCCGAAACGGCCACACCCATCTAGACGAACAGAGAACTCAGCGATCTCTCCTCGTGGATCCTCCGAATCGCCTCCCCGAGCAGGCGATCGACGCTCAAGACCCTGACTTTCGAGCCTGCGAACCTCTCGGGCGGATGATGGATCGAGTCTGTGATCACCACCTCGCGCACGGGCGATTCCTCCAGCGCCGAGATCGCCTGGTTGGAGAAGGCGGCGTGGGTCGCCCCCACGAAAACCTGCCGCGCCCCGTGCTCCTGCAACACCTTCGCCGCTTTCGTGATCGTGCTGCCGGTCGAGATGACGTCGTCGAAGATCACGACGTTCATACCGTCGACGGAACCGATGACGTTCATCACCTCCGTCTCGTCCGGCCGGCTGCGCCTCTTGTCGACAAGCGCGAGCGACGCGCTCAGCCTCTTGGCGTAGGCCCTCGCCATCTTGATGCTCCCCACATCGGGAGCCACGACTACGAGGTTCGGAATCGCCAGCCCGCGGAAATGCTCGATCAGCACGGGCGCCGCGTAGAGGTGGTCGAAGGGGATGTCGAAGAACCCCTGGATCTGCGACGAGTGCAGATCCATGGTCAGGACCCGGTTCGCCCCCGCCACCGTGATCAGGTTCGCGACAAGCTTCGCGGTGATCGGAACCCGCGGCTGGTCCTTTCGATCCTGCCTCGCGTACCCGAAATAGGGGATCACGGCGGTGACCCGGCTCGCGCTGGCGCGACGGGCCGCATCGATCATGACGAGGAGCTCGAGGAGGTTGTCGCTCGGGGCGCACGTCGGTTGGACGATGAACACATCGCAGCCGCGGATGTTCTCGTCGATCCTGACGTGGATCTCGCCGTCGCTGAAGCGGCCGACTTCGGCCTCGCCCAGTTGCAGGCCCAAGTACTCGGCGATGTCACGCGCCAGCTTCGGATTCGCGTTGCCCGCAAAAATGCGCAGCGTGTCGAGCACAGTTTCCTCCGCTCGGTCGAACCGCCCAAAGGCGGCCCGCCCATGCAACTCCGGACCCTATCGCGTTCAGGATCTCTGTGAGAATTGCTGGGGCGGGAGGATTCGAACCTCCGTAACGGGAACCAAAATCCCGGGTCCTGCCGTTGGACGACGCCCCAGTAAGCCAGAAGAGTACCACTTCACGGCCCCGGCCGGACCAGCCATCTGCGCCGGTCCCCGACGATGGACGCCCCCTACCGGACAGGCCCCTAAGGGATGTTACTGGACCAGAGCGCTTCTCTCAACCTCAAGTCTGTACTTGTCGAGGATTTCTTCCTCGACCCAGGCCCTGGTGGCGTTGTTGATCGGGTGCGCCAGGTCCTGGAACGTCCCATCGGGCTTCCTTCTGCTGGGCATTGCGACAAACAGTCCCTTGCTGCCGCGGATGATCTTGATCCCCCGAATGACAAAGCAGTTGTCCAGGGTGATGCTCACAAACGCTTTGAGCTTCTCATCGTCCCGCAGTGAGACCCTAACTTCTGTGATCTTCATACTGGTCACCACCCCTCGCGCGGTCAGGCGCCCTCATGGCGCCTTCTCACTGGAACTAGCATCGGTGACTTCCCCGCGATCCGCGGCCGCCGGCGCGCCCCCCAAGGCGCGCTAGGACCGCATCCCACGGGGTCCTATGGAGATCCAACCCCTAGATGCGAACCGGGTCTCGTACACCCGGCAGTCTCGGACCGGAACCTTCCCTAGTATCCGGGACAACGTCGAGACACCTCCACCGAGCACAAAGAGGCTCGAACCGCTGCCCGAGACTCTGACGATCGCCGGCGCCATCGATCTCACCCCCCCCATGAGCCGGCGGATCCGGGCATGCCGCGATAGGACAACGGGCTCCAGGGCGTTCAGAAGCCCGCCGGCGAATCGGTAGACACCCGAACGGCTTGCCAGATCGCAATTTGAGAGTCTAGATAGCGGGCCCCCGGGAGTCAACTTCAAAGCGGGATCGCCGTAAACCGATGCCGTGGAAACAGGAAAGCCGGGATAGAGGATCAGAACGGGACACGGCGGCATGGACGGCAGGCGGGTCAGCCTCTCCCCGATCCCTTCCGCGAGCTGCGTCCCTCCCCGCAGGAAGAAAGGGACATCGGCCCCGAGTCTCGCCCCCAGATCCTCCAGCTCCGAGACCTTGAGGCCCAGGCGCCAGATCCTGTTGAGCCCGGCGAGAGTCGCGGCCGCATCGCTCGATCCGCCACCCAACCCAGCC
>VGJL01000075.1 GCA_016867495.1 Candidatus Eisenbacteria bacterium
TCCTCTTTGCTTGGCGGCGAACGCGACAAGTGCCACATCGAGAGATTCGAGGACTATGTTCGCGACCTGGGGACGTTCATCGACCAAGTCGTCAATGCGCAAGCTCATCCCGCGCGGGTTCTTCTCGGCCACTCGATGGGCGGCATCGTCGCGATGCTCTACGCGGAATCGCACCCCGGTGCTTTCGACGGCGTGATTCTCTGCGCGCCCATGCTCAGAGTCGTGACACATCCCTTGCCTGAGGCGCTCGCCGGCGTCATGTGCGAGTGCGCTGTGCCGCTTGGTCTTGGCGAGCGCTACTGCCCCACACGCGGTCCGTGGGAACTGCTCCCTTTCGAGGGGAATCCCTTCACCCAGAGCCGCGCGCGCTGGTCGCTGTGGGAAGAGCATCTCATTCCGTCACGCGATCTCACGGGCATGGGCGGTCCGACGCTACGCTGGCTTCGCGAGGGTATGCGCGCGGGGCGGCGCGCAGGACGCGACGCAGGAGAAATCCGCGTTCCTGTCTTGCTCTTCCAGGCGGGTCTGGACACATACGTCAAGCCGCGCGCGCAGGAAGAGGCGTGTGACCGCATGCCGAACTGCGAGCTTGTCCGCTATCCTGTCTCCCGCCACGAGATCCTCATGGAGCGCGACTCCATCCGCGACTCCGCGGTCGAGGAAATCCGCGGCTTCCTCGGCGGCATCTCCTCTCGCGTAGCAGCCTCTCTGGCGCGGTGATCGGCCAAGTGCCGCCGTTGCGCCGGCGCTTTGGAGGAGCCCGTCTCGATCAGAGACCCGCCAGCATCCTCCGAAGCTCCGCCGCTTCCGGGCGGTCCGGGTAGAGGTCGAGGAACCGCTGCCAGTAGGAGCGGCCCCGGGCGCGGTCTCCCCGGTCGCGCGCGATCGCGCCGAGGTTGAGGAGGGAGAAGGGATAGTCGGGGACCTCGGACAGCAGGAGCTCCCAGATCGCAGCCGCGTCCGCCGCGGGCGAAGAGCGCGAGGTCTCGCGCACAGCAGTGACGGCCATGTGGTTCAGTTGCTCCGCCGAGATCCGTCCCGCCCGGAACAGGGCGCGCCAGCATGGGATCGCGAGGCCCGTGCGCCCCGTCCTGTGATAGAAGCCGGCGAGGCGCTCGCCATCGGACCCAAGCCCCGGTGAAGAGCCCCACAGGCCAAAGAGCGTCTCGATCGCCCGCGGCTCCCCTCCGACGAGATCGGCCAGCGCGCACAAGCCCCGCGCCCGCGCCGTGGCCGCGCCCGCGCCGGCGAAGGTCGCGCCGCTGTTGCTCGCGCCGGCGCAAATCGCGGAGGCGCGGTCGGCGCGACCTAGATAGAGCTCCGTCTCGATCGATCTCTCGAGCAGAAGCGGAGTGCCGATGTCCGGCGCGGCCCGCGTGGCCTCGAGCAGCCCTCTAAAGATCCCGGACGCCAGACGCAGGCCCCTCTCCCGCTCCGGCCACGAAACCGAGGACCCCTCATCGAGCGCCGAGCGGACGAGGATCTCGCCGCGCTGGGGTATGTACTGCCGGTTCTGGGGGTAGCGCTCGATCGCTTCGCGGTAGAGGTCGGGGACTTCACCCTCCTCGCCCCGCTCGATCAGGACATCGGCGAAGTTGATCCGCGCCTCGTCCTTGTAGGGATAGAACTCGAGCTCCTTGCGGTAGGCCACGGCGGCGGAATCGAGATCGCCCCGAAGGTGATAGAGGTTTGCGAGGTTCTGATGGGCCCCGCGGGCCGTCGGATCGCGCCGAATCGCCTCGCGGAGGTGCCGGTAGGCCTTGGCGTATTCCCCGCGCGATCCGTATTCCGCCCCCAGCGTAACCCAGGAATCGGTGTGGGCCGGATGGACCTTGATCGTGTGGAGCAGAAGCCCCTCCTCCGTCCGGAAGATCGCGGAGCGCGCCGGCACCTGGGCGACGCTCACGAGCGATATCGCGACGAGCGCGCCCGCGATCGCTAACCCGGCGGGAAGGCGTCCGCCCGCCCTGCGCGCGAGGAGCTTCTCCTTTCCCCACTCTGCCAGACCTGCGAGTCCCAGAACGAAGCCGATCGACGGCAGGTAGGTCCAGTACTCGCAGACCACCGTCTTGAACGCCAGCGGCACCAGATGCGAGACCGGCAGGAGGCTCACGAGGACCCACGCGACGCCGAGCCCCGCGAGGGGCGCCTTCCGGAAGAGATAGATCGCGAGGGCGACCTGGATCGCCAGGAAGGCGGTCGAGAGCAGGAACCAGGGATCCCCGGCCGATTGCGGGAGCCGGAAGGGGACATGGAAGTGGAGCGTCCCCGGCAGGAACAGGACCTTCCAGTAGTACGCGTACACCGTCGGGAGCATCCCCGCCCGGAAGGGGATGGCGATCGTCGCGCCACCGGCGCGGAAGTCGGGGAGCCCCAGGACCGACGCGCGGAACATCATGTAGGCGACCGTGACGGCGAAGATCAGCCCCAGTTCCGTCCAGGGCCAGTTCGGAGGCGAGTCCGAGGCCTTGCCGCGTTGCCTTCTGCGCGCGAGCGCGTAGAGCAGGACGAGCCCGCCGAAGGTGAGTGAGATCTCCTTCGAGAAGAGGGCGCCCAGATAGAGCAGGAGACCGATCCAGAGCGAGGGGCTCTTGAGCCTCTCTCCGATCGCCGCGCCGCGCGGAATCCGATCGAGATGCTTCCCCACCATGATCACGGCGGGAAGCAGGAAGAGAGCGGCCACGAGATCGGTGCGGCCCGCGATCCAGCTCACGTTCGCGACATGGATCGGATGCACGGCGAAGAGGAGAGCTGCCGCCAGCGCGATCTCTCGCCTCGCCCCTAGCCTCCGGAAGAGAAGAAGAACGAGGAGTGTGCAGACCGCGTGCAGGATCAGATTCGTCAGGTGATAGCCGAAGGGGCGCAGGCCCCAGATCCTCGCGTCGAGCGCGTACGAGATCGTCACGAGGGGGCGGTAGTAGTCCTTCGCTTCCTCTCCAGGACGGGGCACGTCAAACGCGCTGCCCTTCCAGAAGCTCTGGCCGAAGGCCTTCGCGATCGTGAAGTCGCTGATGTAGCTGTCGTAGCGCTCCTCGATAAGGTACTGGTCGTCGCTGACGAAGCCGTTGCGAAGGGCGCCTCCGTAGCCGATCAGGATCGCGACGAGCAGGACCGCGAGCGACAGCAAGAGGAATCTGGCCTCTCCCCCGTCATGCCCCTTTCTCACCGTCGCCCCGCTCATCGTCTGTAGGGCCCAATCGCAACCAAGAGAAGAAGCGCCATGAGCCCCCACTGTCCGAGCCTACATGCCCGGCGGATCCTGTCTTCCGTCGCGCGCACTTCGATCTTATGCGATCCCTTCTCGAGATCGATCACGATTCCCCCGAGCGGCCCCTTGCGCCAGGGCCAGGCCCGGCCGTCCACCCGCACTTCCGTCTCGGGGTAGGCGTTGCGCGCGATCCGGATCGTGACGGGCCCGAGATCGGGCGTCTCGATCTCGAGTCGATTCGGCAGCACGACCGCGCGCGCCTCTGCAACCGTCCTGGGCCGCGCGGCGCGCACCCATCCGATCGAGGCGCGGGCGAGCCGATCGGCCGCGCTCGTGGGGAGACCCTCGGGCCCCACGACCTCGTCGGGCTCCGGGGGACCCGGAGGCGCGCCCGGCTCCAGGACGGCCACAGGCGCGGCTTCCTCCACGCGCAGGGCGGGAAGATCAGGATTGAGAGCGACCCCTTCGCCTTCGAGACTCCTGGGGGTGAGAGGACCCTCCGGTCCCGTGACGACGATGTAGCGGACGTTGTGGACGGCGAGCAGTCGCACCAGATCCCGCGGAAAGGGCCGGCGCGTCTCCATGGCTCGCGCCACGGTGTCGATCAGCGCCGCCTGGAAGGAGAAGGCGCGCGGAGTCCCCTCGACCGAAGGCCCTCCAACGCTCGGAATCGGCGCGCCGATCGCGTGGAGGCGGTGGCTCGGCGCGATCCGGCCGTCGGCGTCCGCGGAGAGGTGGAGGAAACGGCCTCCGCCGATCGGCGCCCGGAGTCGGGAGTAGATCTCCCGGCCGGGGTCGGGTCTCACACCGTAGGTGGTGATCAGATTGCCCGGACCCAAGTCGACGAGAAGCAGGAGCATCGCCAGAGGGAAGATCCCCCTTTGCAGCCACGCGCGGCGCGCGGGCCGTGGGGGGCGGCGGACCAGAGCCGGCGCGGCGATCTGCGCCCCGAGGAGAATGAGACCCAGATCGGATCGCCAGGGGACGACGAGACACCATGGAAGGAGGAGCAGGAGGAAGAGCCCGAGGGAGCCGACCGCGCGGCTCTCCTTGCTCCGATCGAGGGCCGCGCGCGCGAGCCCCGCAAGCGCGAGAACCGCGATGGATATCCCCTTGTATCCGTCGCCCAGGGGATTCCAGCGGAGCGAGTCGCGGATCCCCGCCAGATCCGGAATCCGCAGGCCGATGCGGAAGAGGTCGTCGAACGGAGTCGCGTTCAGCAGGGGCGCGTCCCGGAGCACAGGGTAGAGGAAGCCCGCGGCCAGCGCTCCCCCGCCGAGCGTCCCCACGAGGATTCCCGCCACCGACGGCGCGCGCGCGCCGCGCGTCGCGAGCGTCGGCACGATGCGCACGACGATGAGCACGCCCAGCAGCACGGCCGCTGACCGCGCCTGGTCGGTGTTAGCAAGGACGAGGCCTCCTCCAAGGAGGGCGAAGGCGGCTCCCGAGCGCATCCTCCCGGCGCCCGTCGCCAGTCTCTCGGCCGCGTAGAGGGCCCACGGGAGCATCCCGAGCAGCAGCGCGCTCGCGAGATCCCCATGCCAGATCCAGGTCGCGTGGAAAGTCGGCGCCAGCGCGTAGAGGATCCCCCCCAGAAGCCCCGACCGGAGGTCCCTGTGGATGCGCGCGCTGAAGAGGGCGAACCCCATCCCGCCCGCCATCCTGCTGAACCACGCCAGCTCCTTGGCCGCGGAGCTGGGATCGAAGCGAAGGAATCCGATCAAGGCTTGCAGGAGGTGAGGAAGCGGAGGGGAGTAGGCGTCGGCCGTGTGCCCGCCGAACCAGAGGTCCGTCCATCGGGGGAACGTCCCGCCGCGGATGGAGTCGTGCCAGAGCCATCCGCGCGCGATGTGCGCCCCCGCCTCACCGTACGATGGCTCCCCCCTGGATAAGAGAGCGCATGTGAGGACACCTGAACCGAGCAGCACGAGGCCCGCGAGCACTTCGTTGCGCCGGAGCATCCTGTCGCTCAGCGGTCCGAGCCCGCCGGCGCTGCGGACCCACACATAGACCATGACGAGGCCCACGAAGAGAAGGCCGCCGGCAAGGGCGCCGAGCAGAAGGAGCGAGGCCGGAGGAGAAAGCGACCGCAACGGCGCGAACCGCTCTCCCGCGAGGAACGCGCCCGCGTACTGGTCGCGCAACCAGGGGAAGACGTAGAAGGCGAGGACGATCCATCCGGCGGAGAGGAATGTGATCGGAGCGAGACCGACGACCGGATGCCCCAAGACGGAAAGAGCCTGTCTTGGCGACTGCTCGGGTTCCGCCATCGCTCCTATCCGATCCCCCGCAGCAGGGGGAGAACCTCCGAGGCCGGGCGGAAGCCGAAGAAGCGCTGGACTTCGTTGCCGGCGCTGTCAAGGAGGATGACCGTCGGCAGGCCGGTGATGCTCCAGCGCGCGTCTATCGCCGCGGTCTCGGGGCTCTTGCGCGTCATGTCCAGGCGCAGGATCACGAATCGCCCAAGCTCCCCGGCCACCTCGGGATCGCTCCAGGTCAGCTTGTCGAGCTCGTGACAGGCGGCGCACCAGTCGGCGGTGAAATCGATGAGGACCGGCTTCCCCGAGGCGCGCGCCTGCGCGAGGGCGGCATCCTGATCGGTCCGCCACGGCAGAGTCGATGTGGCGCTTGGGCTCTGCCCCCCCGTTGCGACGGCCGCGATCCGCTTCCATCCCTGCTGGGCCATCAGGCCGCTCGCCATGAACACGATCCCGAAGACCGCGAGGACGATGCCGATCCCCTTGCGCCACTTCTCTCCCTTCCCTGCCCCGGCGGAAAGGCCCGAGAAGGCTCCGACCTGCGCGGCGAAGAGAACGAGGAGGACGCCATAGAGAATCTGCGCCCAGTCGGGACCGATGACGTGGCGGAGGTAGTAGACGGCCAGCGCGAGGAAGATCCACCCGAAGTAGTGCTTGACCGACTCCATCCATACGCCCGCGCGGGGAAGGGACTGGATCGCTCCCACGAAGGTCCCGAGGATGAGGAAGAGGACTCCCAGGCCGAGCGCGAATGTGAAGAGCAGGCCGAATCCGTAGATCGGCCGCCCCACCTGCGCGACCCATGTGAGGAGGACCACGAGGACCGGCCCGACGCAGGGCGAGGCGACGAGCCCGGTGACTCCGCCCATCACGACTGCGCCGATCGGTCCGCCCCGTTTTCCCGACTGGAGCTTGGTCTGGAAGGCGGACGGGAGCGTGATGTCGAAGGCTCCGAGCATCGAGATCGCCATGAGGATGAAGATCGATGCGATCACGATCAGGGCCGCCGTGCTCTGCAGCGCTGCTCCGAAGACCCCTCCGCTCAGCGCGGCGGCGATCCCCAGGACCGAGTAGACGATCGCGATCCCGAGGACGAAGAAGAGCGAGAGGATGAATCCCGAGAGCCTCCCTCTGCTCGCGCCGGCGACATACCCGATGGTGATCGGAATCATCGGATAGACGCACGGCGTGAAGGAGGTGAGGAAGCCCGCCAGGAAGACCAGGAGAAACGCGATCCATGAGCCGCGGGCCAGCGCCTCGCGCAGCTTGCCGGCCAGCCCTTCCTGGACGCCGGCGCCGGGCGCGCCCTCTCCCGCCGGCGGTGCCGCGGTCGATCCTTCCGATAGGGCCGCGGACGGGGCGGCCTGCGGCGCGATCTCGGGCGTAGACTCGGCAGCGCTCCCCTCCTGCCCCGCGGGAGCGATCGGGGCGATCTCGGGCGTCTTCTGCCCCGCCTCAGGAGGAGCATGCTTGGGGAAGAGCGACGCGTGCGTAGGCCGGACCGGCGACCCGGGAGCGACCACGTTCACATCGAGGGTGAGATCCCGCTCGTCGGGAGGGAAACAGGCGAAGGAAGGGCGCTCGGAGCAGTGCTGGTAGCCGGCCCTGAACTTGAGGGCTCTCGCCCCCAGGGGCGTTCCCGCAGCGAGGGCGAGATCATAGAGAACAGCGATCTTGCCGATGAAGATCGGCTCCCCCTCCCAGGATCGCGACGGGGGCAGGATCTGGGGGCCGAGCGTGAACGGCTCCCCTTCCAGGGGCTGCGCGAAGAGGAACTCGTTCTGCTGTATGTGATGGTCCGCGGGGATGTCGTACACCACCGCGACGCGCATCTTCTCGCCGGGGGCGATCCCGTCCTGGCTCGCGAAGAGCCGCATCGGGATTTCCGGAGGGCCGTCGAAGGGCGAGCCGCCGAACGACGCCTGCCCCCACGCTCCGGAGGGAGCCGACAGCGGGACGAGAAGGATGATGAGGAAGGCCCACATGGTGAAACGGCGCATGCTCTCTCTCGCTCCTATGAGCCCGCCTCTCGGGGGCCGACCCGTTGCATTCTACGGAAGGGACGCTCCTTTCGTAAACCCGCCATCCCCCCGCCCGGTTTCGCCGCCGCGCCGTCCAGACCTGCCTGACCGGAGCCGAGACGCGAGCAGGCGCGGCGCGAGGGGGACGGACCCCGACGGTTCCCTCTGCCCCGCTGGGTTCGCGTTCGCGGCGCGGGGCTTCGGGGACCCGCCGGGGTCTCCGCACGCTCCGGATGGAGCGCTGCAGGCCCGCGCAACTCGCGCCCTGCAACTCAGCCAGCGAAGCGGGCGAGGCGCGACACCAGACCCGAGCGGATGCGCCAGGCGAGCGTCAGAGATGCGCGCCGCCGAGTCCGGCATCGATCCCAATGGGGGCGTGGTCGGAGGCTTCTAGTCCCTCGGGACCGAGATCGGCGCGCGTCCAGGCCGCCGGCGGTTGCCCGAAGGCGGGGGTCCATCCGCCGCGGGCGGCGATCCAATCGAGGCGCATCTTGAGCGTTCTCCCGTGCAGCCGGAAGCGACGCGCGAGCCAGGCGCGCAACGGCTCGGGAAGCGCCGCGAGTTCCTCGACTCCGGAGAGGACTTGCAGGGCGGTCGGCGTCTCGTCGTTCCAACTCGCCAAGTCGAATCCGCTTCGCTCCACCGCGCGAAGCAAGGGTTCGCGATCGCCGGGCCGCAGAAGGTCGCGCCGCATTCGCTCCGGGGAGGTCGCCTGGATTCGCAGGAACTCGGAGGCCGACCTGAGGAACGATCCGCGCCGGAAGGTGTGCGTGTTCCAGTCCCCCGCGAAGAGACACGGCCCGGACGGGAGGGCGCGCAGGGCGGCCTCCATCTGGCGCGCCCGCGCCGCGGGCGTGTTGCGCACTTCGAGGTGCGCGGTGGCGACGAGGAAGTCGCCGCGCGGGTGTCTCACCGTCGCCCAGAGAACGCGTCTCGTCCCGTAGCGCTTCTCTTCCGGCAAGTCGTAGTAGTCGAAGATCGTCGGGAGAGGAGCCGATCCCGGATTCGCGAGGGGCCAGCGGGAGAAGAGGGCGATGCCGTGCAGGCCGATCTCGTTCTCGCCGGGGAGAAGGGCATCCTCCCCGAGCGCCTTCGTGAACTCCAGGTAGGTCGCCACGAAGACCCAGTGCATCCCGAGCACCGAGGCCAGCTCTGCGGCCACGTCCCTGTTCCCCGCCCGCACGGTCCCGCAATCGACCTCGGCGAGAGTCCACAGATCGGCCTCTCGTAGCTGCGGATCGCCGGCCATCGCCGACACGAGACGATCCCATCTCTTCCCCTGCTGGATGTTCCACTGGACGAGGCGCACGCGGTCGGAGGGGCGCTCCGAGAGAGCGGGAGGATGCAGCCTCGGGGAAGGAGGCGGCGCAGGGGGAGGAGATGGCGCGGGGCAAGGAGGCGGCGCAGGGAAGGGAGGCGGCGCGGAGGATCGGATCCTCCCGAGCCATTCTTCCAGCTCGGCTCCATGCTCCCGATAGAACCGACTTGCAAGGAACTCGCGGAGGGTGCGCGCGGCGCGACCCGCGGCGACCGCTTCCGCGATCAAGAAGGAGGGCCGGGGGACGCGCTCGATCAAGATCCTTCGCCCGCGCTCTTGCGCTCGATGCAGAGGGCGGTGACGCAACTCGCCGTGGCCGCGAGCCGCTGGCTGGGATTGTCCGACCCGCCCGCTGACTCCTCCGGCAGCTCGCCGAAGCTCCCATCCGGATTCTGTCGCGCGAGCAGCGTGCGCATCGCCTCGCGGTATCCGTAGGTCTCCTTCAGCTCTGCGCCGCTCAGACAGCTCAAGAGATCCCCCACCAGCTCGGACCTGCGGAAGAGCGTGTAGGCCATCGCGAAGTAGGGGAGCACGCGCGCGAGGTAGCGGCGCTCATCCGGCGAGAGACCCTCGAGCGGAGCGACTCCGCCGTCCGTGTAGGCGAGGATCTCCTGGGTGAGGGCGTAGATGTCCCTGAGAGACATGTTCACCTCGCGCGGGCGTTTGCTCAGGATCCCGCTCGAGCGATAGCGGGCGATCGGCCTCTGCGCGTCGATCCCGATCCGCCCGAGGGCCGAGACGTACATCGCCGCGGCGGACGGCGGCATGCGATCGATCTCGGTCTGCAGGATCGGCAGGATCGAGCGGATCACCGGGAGCACGGGAGCGACATCGACGCCGTGCTCCTCGCCGCGGGCGCAGAGGAGGATGATCTCGTAGACGCCCTGCGTGGACCCCTGCATCCGCAGCGTCTCCCGCAGTCTGTCGGCCGCGAGCGCCCGCTCGAGCATCGCGCGGACGCGCTCCCCCCGCGCGGCCCTGCGCGCCGGGTCCCTCTCGGACCACCAGAGGCGATGGAAGCTCTCGATCTGGAGAGTGAAGAGACGGAGCGAGTCGGTCCCGACCCCGCCGAACGGGTCGATCTGGAAGCGATCGAGCCATCCTTCCGTCCGCTCGAGCGCCCGACGAAGAGCCGCCGGATCGATCGGCCCTTCCTCGTCGGGGACCGACATGCCCGAGGGCGGAAAGGCGGCGTCATCGATCGGAAAGGTCGGCGGGGCCGCGGCGGGGGTCGATGGGGCCGGGGCCGTCGCCGGAGGCTTCGGCTTCGGCCCCCTGCCGTCCGAGCGCAGGACGAGATAGCCGATCAGGGGCAAGGCGACGACCAGGAGGCCGATCACGAAGCCGGTCCATTGCCGCCGGGCGGGACGATCTTGAGTCATCGCTCGATGACGCTACCCGGCCCGGACGAGGCGCGTCAATGGCGGGAGACGCTCGGCGGAGGTCTCGGACTCTTGCTCGCCAGACGCAGGGATGGACCATGGAACTGGCCAGCGGATTGGGCTCCACTGCTTCCTCTGAATCCTCCCTTGCCCTTCCTGCGTAGATGCCCAACGATCGATCTTCGTTCATCCGGGCGCCCGCCTGGTCGACCCATTCGGGCCACCATCCGGGACGCCTCGCGCCCGCAGAGGAAAAAGAGGAGGAACAGATGAGCGCCATCGTCGGCGGACTTGACCCATGCGCCACCCTGAACAGAGCCAAGGCGTGGTTCCGCGCCCGATCGACCAGCCTGGTCACGTCGGCCGTGTTGATCGCCGCATCCGCGCTGGTCGCGCCTCCGGCCGAAGCCTCCCCGGCATCGCCGCCGTGTGGGACTTCCTGCCGGCGCGAGGTCCCGGCGCAGGAGCCATCCTTCATTCCAGGGCCGGCCTCGGTCGCCTTAACCGACGACGCCGTGGCGCTTCTCTTGAACCCCGCCGCCATCTGTCGATCGGTCCCTTCGGGGGGATACCTCCTCTGGGGACGCTCCCGCGGCGATACCCTGGAAGTCGGAACGGCGCTTCTCGCCGCCCGCGGGTTCGGGCTCGGGTATCAATCGAGAGATCTCGATGGAGCGAGCCGCCTGCAGCGGATCCTGATCGGCTCGGCCGTCGGCCCCCACGCGGTCTCCGTCGGGTTCCGTACGACCTACGAGTGGCAGCGGCGGCTCTACCGCGACGCGGCCTGGCGAATCGACTCGGGCATCCTCTGGCGCCCCTTCCCCTACCTCTCTCTTGGCGCAGTCGCGCGGGACATCAACGAGGCCGCCCTCTTCCGCGAGCGCTATGCGAGAAGCTACACGGCCGGCATCGGCTTGCGCCCCCCCGGGGACGCGCTGCGCGACCGCCTGACCCTCCACGCTGACTTCACGGGACCCGAGGATCGTTCCTGGCGCGAGGCCGGCGCCGCGCGCGCCGGTATCTGGGTCGAGCCGGTGGACGGAATCTCCGTCGGCGCGGCCATCGATGGCCCCCTCGATGACTTCTCGAATCGGAGCGCCCCGTCGGTCGGCCTTCGCTTCGACTTCCTCCACTCGTCCCTGGTCGGCAACCTCTTCTTCGACAGCGACAACGAGCGGACCCACCAGGTGCAGGGCATGCACTTCACGAAGGCGCGCCAGAGGACGATGCAGCGCGAGAAGACGATCACGCGCGTCACCGTCAAGGGGAACCTGGCGGACGAGAGCCAGAGCGGCAATCCCATCCCCCTGATCGGGGGCCCGAGCTACGCCAGCGCGCGCCCGATCCTCGAGCAGCTCGCCACGGCGCGCAAAGACCGCCACGTGAGAGGAGTCCTCCTCGATCTGCATCCCTTCACCGCCGGCGCCCTCTCGGACGAGATCCGCGACGAGATCCACCGGGTCCGTGTCGCCGGTAAGCCGGTCGTCGCCTACTCGACCTCTCTCACCAACCGCGCGCAGCTCTATGTCGCTTCCGCCTGCGACCGGATCGTCATGGACGAAGTGGGGCTCGTCATGAGCCTGGGAATCCGCGGCGACATCCCCTATCTGGGCGAGATGCTCGATTCGCTCGGGATCCGGTACGAGCAGGTCGCTCGCGGAAAGTACAAGAGCGGATACGAGCCGCTCGCCCTGTCGCGCCCATCGGAGGGGATGCTCGAGTCGATGAACTCGATCATCGACGATCGCAACGAGCACCAGCTCTCCCGGATCGCAGAGGAGCGGAAGGTCGACCGGACGAGACTCGAGGAGCTGACGAGCGGACGGTGGTGGACGCCCAAGGAAGCGCTCGAGGCCGGCCTTGTCGACTCGCTCGGCGACATGCGCTGCGCAAGGCGCATCGTCGCGAGGCTCGCCGACATGAAGGGCGAGCCCGAGCCGGTTTCCGCCGCCGGCTGGGTCTATCCCGACTACGAGTGGGCGATCGGGCCGAAGGTCGCCGTCCTCTGGCTGGACGGCGCGATCGTAGAGGGGAAGAGCAGCAAGGGCTTCATGTCGGACAACACAATCGGCTCCGAGACGGTCGTCAATCAGCTCCGGGATCTCGCCGGCCGCCGCGATGTGAAGGCCGTCGTTCTCAGGATCGATTCCGGCGGAGGGGACGGGATCGCCTCCGACCAGATCTGGCGCGCCGTCGACCACCTGAAGAAGAAGGGGAAGAAGGTCGTCACCTCCAT